>NZ_JAMYLQ010000008.1:0-207675 GCF_040318115.1 Mesorhizobium sp. M1312
AAAGGCGGATATCAGCGTAGCCTGCGAGCGCATGGTTCTGCATCGTCTGAAAGGCATCGATAAAAGCGGGCCGGCAATCGGGATAGATGAAATGATCTCCGCCATGGACGGCAGTGGCCACAGCATCGGCCTGCTGCGCGGCGGCAACCCCGAAGGCGATAGCCAGCATGATGGCGTTCCTATTCGGGACCACCGTGATCCTCATGGAGTCTTCGGCATAATGCCCGTCGGGCACGTCCACATTGTCGGTCAGCGCCGAGCCGCTCAGATTGCGGCCGACATCGCGGATATCGACGATCTGGTGCGGAACGCCCAGCCGTTTGGCGCAGATAGAGGCGAAGCCGAGTTCCTTCTTGTGCCTCTGGCCGTAGTCGAACGAAAGCAGGCCAATAAGTTTCTGCTCGGTCGCCACCTTGTGAGCGAGCGAAACAGAATCCAATCCGCCGGAGCAGATGACGAGGGCATTCATGGTTTGAGTCCTTGTTTTGACCGGGTAAGGCTGCGACCGGAGATTTCTCTGCGCTCCCAGTACTGCAACGGGTCGGTTTTGGGAATGCGTAAGGTGCGATTTAACGCAACCATTGTGCCGCTCGTGGCGCCCAAAAGGGAAATTCTGCGCAAATTGTCCTTTTTGCGCGATTGGGTGGCCGACAGCAGAAGCTGGTATTGACTGTGTCGCCGTCACCGTTGATAGCACGGCAGAGACGCCCCTGGCCGCGAACCTTGAAGCTGCGATGAGAGGCGAAAGAACCGCCGGGGTCGGGTAGCCATCGACGCTGGTTCCAAGGCCCGCTTGCAGGCGCTGACGGTCACCTCGATGACACCCGACTGGGCTTACTTTCAGTTCTGCGCACTTCGCTGTCCCGGCCGCCTTGATCCGACGCGTAGAGTTTATTCTGGAGGTCACTTTGGGATTTGTGGCGGAATAACTCGGCGTGGAGGTCTGTCGGTATGGGTGCGATCCGAACTACAATGTTGTTCGGCCGGAATCCTCCATGACTAGCCCAGCATCTGACGGGCCGACAAAGGGCAGCTTTCAATCCTCACGCAGTCGATCCTACCGCTCACGCCGGCTTTGGCGCAGCACCCATAGTAGGCGCCGCTTCCATCGGTCCCTCGTCGCCGCCGCTTCCTTCTACCGGTCTCTGACTGCAGCCGATGGGTGCGATGCCTCCGGATCCCACGCTTCCTCGACCGGGCGAGGCGCCAGACACCGTCTTTCGTCGGCGCCGTGCGGCTTATGCGGCGCGCATAATCAGGGCCAGGCTTTCGGCACCATCGGCGGATGGTCTCGTAGGAAACGACGATCCGGCGATCGCAGCATTTCCTCGACATCGCGCAGGCTCAGATTGAAGCGGAAATAGAGCCAGACAGCACGGGCCACGATTTGGATCGGATAGCGGTGGTTCTTGTAGGTCGGTGCACTTGCGAAAACATGGACCACGTTGGGTCGGCGATTTCGCAAGGGAACGTCGCGTTTTTCGTTATCTTCGAATTTTGGAGCCCTTGGTTTCCCAACTTTGCGGTCAAAATTTACCTTTTCCGAATTGTTCGGTGCTAGGGGACCACGCAGCGACTACTCTAGCGCGGGGGAGTGACAGAGTGATGCAGCGTCTGTCTGCCGCAAGGTTCGGTGACCTTTTGGCGGGGGATCTGCGGGCTTTTGGCGGACCCTCGACGATTGAACCGCTTGCCGGCCGCATTAGGGCGGAGCAGGTCAGTATCGTGCTTCGCAACACGCTTCTTGGCATGGTTGCGAACATACTTAATGCGGCCACTTTTGTTATGGCGGTTTGGGGCTCGCCCGACCAAACGAAAGCCATTCTGTGGGCGAGTGTCATCATCGTCGCTGCTGGGTTCGTAGGCCTAAGAGCGAGATCATCGTTTCAGTCAGTCAAACCGAGGTCAGTGTCTCGCCGGACAACGCAAAGCCTGGTGCGGAACGCCTTCTTGTTCGGCACCTGGTGGGGAGCACTTCCCGTTCTGTTCTTCAGCGGGGCAACAAGCGCAGCCCAGGTCGTCATTACCTGCCTGAGCGCGGGGATGATCGCAGGCGGCGCCGCTTCCTTTTACACGATTCCCATTGCGGCCATCGCGTATACGCTACCGATCTTCGTCGGTTCGGCGGTCGCGATTGTGTGGGTGGAAGACGCCGTCAACCTGCCCGTCGCAATCCTGATAGTGAGTTACGCCATCACGCTGTTTCGTGCAGTGCTTGCCCACGCAGTCGAATTCACCCAACGCTTCATTCTGCAAGCGGAAAGCGAAAATGCCATTCGCAGGGATGTTCTAACGAGTTTGCCGAACCGGTTCAGCTTCAATGAGCGGCTGGAGAACGCGTTGGTGGCCGCAAAACAGTTTGACCAGCACTTTGCGTTACTTTTGTTCGATCTTAACAATTTTGACGAGGTGAATGATCGCTTTGGCCGAGCAATAGCGGATGCCCTTTTGGTCGAAGTGGCTGCGAGACTTCGGAAATCGACGCGGGGGAGCGATGGCATTGCCAGATTGGAGGGCGACGAATTTGCGATAATCGCCACGTGCGATATCAGGCCAGACCAAATCAGCTGCTTAGCCAAACAGATCATAGATGCCATGTGCGCCCCGTTCTTGATCGAAGGGCGCGAAATATATTGCGGGGCCTCTCTCGGTATTGCTTTGGCACCCACTGACGGTTTGGATGCCAACCAACTCCTGCGGTGCGCCGACACCGCGCTATACAGGGCTAAGACGCTAGGGGCGGGGTCCATCCAGTTTTTCAGCGCAAGCGACGATGGAGCTGCTGCAAGGCGCCATGCCCTTGAACGCGATCTGGCATCTGCGCTCGCCAACGACGAGCTTTGGCTCGCATTTCAACCCTTTCTCGACCTCGCGAGCGATCGCATTCGAGGTTTTGAAGCGCTGCTGCGGTGGCAACATCCGACCCTTGGCGCGATCCCACCGTCGGAGTTCATAACCATCGCTGAAGAAACGGGTTTGATTCACTCCATCGGATACTGGGTCATCAAAACGGCTTGTTTGGCGGCTGCGCGCTGGCCGCGCGACTTGCGGGTCTCCGTCAATTTGTCGGTAGTGCAGCTTAAGAATAAAGCCTTGCTGAATGAAATTGTGGGGGCCTTGGCTGAAGCCGGTTTGGAGCCTCGAAGACTGGAAGTTGAGATCACGGAATCTGTGCTGATCTCGAACTTTGAAGAGACTATTTCTTTATTACGATCGTTGAGTTCTCTGTCCGTAACAGTTGCTCTTGACGATTTTGGCACTGGCTATTCGTCACTCACTTATCTTCGTAAACTGCATCTTTCGCGGCTCAAGATCGACCGCTCTTTTGTCCAGGATATGCTGACTGATGCCGACTGCGCCGCGATTGTAAGATCATTGATTGAGCTGGCGCATGAGCTTCGAATTGAGGTAACAGCCGAAGGCGTGGAAACTCCCGAACAGCTCGACTATCTGCGCCGCGTCAGATGCGATGAAGCTCAAGGCTATTTGATCGGGAAACCCGTCCGGATAGACGACATTCTTGGCATTGCTGCGAAGCCGTCTGGTCAGGAGCCAAGTACTTGAATTGCAGGACCGGCACTTTGAGGGCGATGGTTTGGTTGTCTCGTATCCCGACGGTGGCGGCCGCGTTGCTGAGGTAGGCCGACGGCCGCAATTCCTAGTGCAAGCACTAGGAGCAGCCCTGTGACAAAGCATCAGATCGAGGTGATCACGTCGGTCGAGCGGCGCCGGCGCTGGTCTCGAGAGGAGAACGAGCGGCTGGTCGCAAGCGACGTTTGAGGCTGGGCCAGTGTTTCGGAGATCGTGCGGTCGGCCGGTATGCATCTGAGCCAGCTTTTCCGGACAGGGGGAACCGCATCCTGTGGCCGGTCAAGGTCGGAAGATGTATCAGCGTTTCGTCCGCAATGGTCGGAACAATGTTAGGCTGGCGCGGGGCGGAGGGCATTGTCGACATTTCACAGTTCGCAGCGGAGCCGGCTCGGCTCGGCAAAGAAGACGAACTGGGCCTATTGACGCATGCGCCTTTCGGGGCGGAGGGATGACCGGCTTGCGGAGATTTGAGAGGCCGCATCGCCGCAGCTCAGAGCGTATCGTATTCGACGTCAATGAGGCGGCCGCTATCCTGCTGCGCGATCTTCATCGTCAGACCGAGAAACGGAAGGTAGCGATGGACGCCTGTCTGCAGGTACTGCGTGGTGAGGCTCATCCACCAGCTGCTCGAAGAGCTTCGTGGCAGCCGCGCTCGAAGCAAAGATCCTGCGCAGCGATTAGTCCCTGCACTGGATCTCGAGCCGGCGACATCGCCGACCGCAAGCTCCAGCTCGAGATCGATGGCCTCCGCTGAGCTCGCCTCCCGACGCGACCGGCCCGCCCCATTCTGCAACGAGCTGTGGACCACAGGCTCCTTACAACCTTCGGTAACGATGATCAAAGCGGATTTTCCGCTTAAGGGCTTTATTCAAGTTTTGGCCGTAGATTTTCTTCCCAGACGGGTGATCCTCCTGCCTGGAGGACGAGCATGTTGAAAATCTACACTTGCATTGCGACACATCATGATCTGCGTCTGGTCGCGCTAGAGCACGTCCTGTGATCGATAAATCAATTGTGATGTGACGGCTGCGTTTTGTGGTGATTCAACATCCACCTCGATGGAGGTGGACGATGGGAAGAGCATTGAGCGGGGATCTTCGGTCGCGGGTCTTGAAGGCTTCGGGCGAGGGCATGTCGGCGCGGCAAGCGGCGGCGCGGTTCGGCGTGGGAGTGTCCAGCGCGATCCGCTGGATTGCGCGGACGAAGATCGGTGAACTGGCGCCACGCCCGCAGGGCCGCCGCCGCGCCTCCAGCCTCGATGCGCATAAAACCTTCATCGTCGGGCTGATCGAGGAGCGCAAGGACATCACGCTGAACGAGATGGTGGAGCGGCTCGTCGCCGAGCAGTCGTTGCGGATCAGCCGCAGCGCCTTGAGCGCCTGGCTTCGCGGCCACGGCTGGACATTCAAAAACGTATGGCCCGCCCGTCGGCAAGAGGTTTATTTCTGATGGCGGCTGGTCTGCATCAACGTATACGGCGTGTCGGCTGATTGCCGTCGCCAAGATGGAGATCCGCACGCTCCGGGCCTCATAAAAGTCACGGCGTCGAAGCGCCATCTTTGAACCAGGCTTCCAGAACGTCGGTTCGACCGTCAGGCCATCTTTCAAAGTCCTCCCGCAGACATCATCGGTCGGGCGGCGTCCATTCGTGCCGCCGCTGACCTAATTGTTTCAGGCTGCTGCCGTGGCTCGGTCGGCCTCGAAGGGTGCCTCGCGACGCAATGTCACCCATGCGATGCGGGCGAGTTTGTTGGCCAGCGCCACGACCACCATGTTGCGATGCCGCCTGACGAGCAGGCTGCGCAGCCACGCGCCCAGCAACGTCTGGCTTCGGGCCAGCGACGGCAAGGCCGCCCTTGCCCCATGGATCAGCAGCGTGCGCAGGTATTTGTTGCCGCGCTTGGAGATGCCGAGCAGCGTGGGTTTGCCGCCGGTGGTATGTTGCCGGGCCACGAGCCCCAGCCATGCGCCGAGATCACGGGCTCTTGCGAAGGTCGTGCCGTCCCCTGCAGCGGCGACGAGAGCGGTGGCATTGAGAGCACCGATACCGGGGATCGTCGTCAGGCGCCGCGGGACGTGGCGGTCGGGGCCTTGGCGCTCGATTATCAGGGCGAGAGGCTCAGGGCGACGCTCGACGTCATCGGACAGCGGGAAGATTTCCAGGCGCCGCAACGCCCGTTCTTTCCGCTTTCCGGTTTCGCAATACCAGAGGCGCCAGACGGCCGGCTTAACGTTCAGCAGCCGTGGGAGTGGTCCAAGAGCGAAGATCTGTCCTTGCTGGGACGCATCGAATGACCTCTCCGACCAGGTGACGGTGTTGCCGCTGCCGGCGGGGGCAACTCGCGCATCGAGCGACTCTTCGGGACGCCGGTCATCTTGAACTCGGCTGGGGACGTCAGCATCACGCCGCAGAACTACGTCTTCGACATTGACAGGACCACGGCGGAAACGGGCCTGCGCGCCAGCTTTGACACTGCCGCAATCGCCCATTCCGTCACGCTCCAGGCAAATCATTTCAATCAGAGTCTCGACCGGGGCTTCAATTCCGGGACGGCTCAACTCAGCAATATCTACAATCCTGTCGCCCGGCCCTGGCAAGACATACCAGCGCCCGCTTCGGTGCCGAAGGTTTCCGAGAGCGAGTTGTACGGATTTTCGCTCGCCGACACCTTGTCCATGCTTGATGAGCGGGTGCAGCTAACCGTCGGAGCGCGCTGGCAGCATATCGCGTCGGAAAATTTCAACTCGACCACCGGCGCCGTCACATCGTCCTCCGATGAAGGCGTATTCACACCGCTGGTCGGCCTGGTAGTCAAGCCGTGGGAGAACGTGCAGTCGGCGCTCGACCCAGCGCGGCTTGAGCTGGAAATAACAGAAAGCGTGCTGTTCGACGACTTCTCGCGGGCAAGTTCAATCCTCAGGCACCTCAAAATCGCTCGGAGTAAAGATCGCCCTGGACGATGGGACAGGCTATTCGTCGCTTTCCTATCTCCAGTCTTTCCCTTCGACAAAATCAAGATCGACAAGTCATTCGTTTGGATGGTTCAGCAGAATCCGCAATCGGCGGCCATCATCCGCGCCGTTGTCGGGCTGGGCCGAGACCTCTCCATGCACATTCTTGCCGAAGGCGTCGAAACGCTCGATCAGCTGAGTTTTCTTAGGGACGGGGGCTGCAGCACTCTGCAGGGGTATCTGATCGGAAGGCCTTACCCGATCGAGCTGTATGCGAAGGAGGTCGGCAAACGCGCCGCGGGTCAATCGAATGTTGAAGCGGCGGAAGCGCTGGCGATGAGAACAGGCATCACCGGCGACCAAGCTCAAGACCTCATCGACCGCCTCGGTGACGATCCGCTGGCACTCGATGAGGCGGCGCGGAGCCTTAGGGCATCCGAAAGGTAACCGCCGGCTGTCCAGGCAGCCCGTCGCTGTACTCGACACATCGCCGCAGATCTTCAATTTCGCGGTGTCAGTTTATGCGCTGCGTAGGGCGAATGTCAGCAGTCTCTCTCGGATTTTTCCTTGGTCTATATTAGTGGATCCCTGCAGCAGGTTGTCGATCGAGCCGCCCTTGACGTTTATATGCTGCCCAAGCCTCGGCGGGCACTGCCGAATCCGCCCGGGCCAGCCAGTCCGCGCGCTCAGCCTCGGTGAGTGAATTCCACCACTGCATACCGGCTATTTCGTCAGCAGTCGGATTCCGGTTCGGTTCGTCTGCCATTTTCTTGTCCTTGCAAAAGACTTGAGCGCCAGGGGCCCACAACTATCAGAACGGCCAAAAAGCCGACCAAAAATGGCCAGCCCCCATCGGGTGATCCAGGTTGAATGTTAGTGCATGCTTGGTTTTTGCGCTACGGCCGGGGTGGCCGGCGAAGTGGGTCCGGGTTGCGCAGCCGGCCACAGGATCGCCTCTGGTGCCGGGGGGTTGTAGCCCAAAGATGAATGCGGTCGCACCGTGTTGTAATGCTGCCGCCATCCTTCGATGACGATCTGGGCTTCCTTCAGCGTGTAGAAGATTTCGCCATCAAGCAACTCGTCACGGAGCTTCGAGTTGAAGCTCTCGCAATAGCCATTCTCCCAAGGACTGCCAGGCATGATGTAGGCGGTCTTGGCTCCGACAGCGGCGATCCATCCACGCAACGCTTTGGCGATGAACTCCGGGCCATTGCCGGATCGAATGTGGCCGGGGATGCCGCGCAGGATGAACAGGTCGGACAGAATGTCGATCACGTCGACGGCCTTCAACTTCCGGCTCACCTTGATAGAGATGCATTCCCTTGTGAACTCGTCGATCACGTTGAGCATGCGGAACTTCCTTCCGTTGTGGGTGCGATCCTCGACGAAGTCGTAAGACCAGACATGGTTGGGATACTCTGGTCGCAACCGGAT
The DNA here is from genome assembly GCF_040318115.1 of Mesorhizobium sp. M1312. NCBI lineage: Bacteria > Pseudomonadati > Pseudomonadota > Alphaproteobacteria > Hyphomicrobiales > Phyllobacteriaceae > Mesorhizobium > Mesorhizobium sp. M1312. The sequence continues at coordinate 7,978 of NZ_JAMYLQ010000008.1, forward strand.
GAAGGAACCGTCGTTCAGCCACAGACGGCCTCGTTTGGGTTGCTTTTGCGGAACTTTCAGCCCCTCGCGCCGCCAGATCCGCTCGACCCGTTTGACGTTCACCACCCAGCCAGCACGGTGCAGCATCGCTGTGATGCGGCGATACCCGTAGCGGCCATATTGGACAGCGAGCGCAATGGGTCGGCGGTCAAGGCAGCTTCATGATCTGGTGTCGTCGGAACCTTGCGCTGCGTGGAGCGGTGCTGACCGAGAACCCGGCACGCCCGTCGTTCGGGAACGCCAAGTTCAGCAACAACATGATCCACGCAGGCACGGCGACGCGCGGGGCTTAGAAGTTTCTCCGCGCAGCTTCTTGTCCAGCGTCAGGTCGGAGACGGCGCGCCGAAGCCGGGAATTCTCCGTCTCAAGTTCTTTCAGCCGCTTAACCTGGTCGCCCTTCAGGCCCCCGTATTCCGACCGCCAACGGTAATATGTTACTTCCGTCACACCTATCGATCGGACCGCTTCCGCGACCGATTTACCCTGCACTGCCGACGCTTCGTGACGATCTCTTCCGCAGCGTGTCTCTTTCTGGCCATTTCTTCAGTCCTCCATCGGCTCGAAAGCCATACATCAGGGAGGACCACTTTTCAGGGGGCAGACCAGCCAAACCCCTCGTCACCCTTCGGGTCGCTTCTCTGGAAAACGTAATCCTGTCGATTAAACGTGGTCCTCTAACGGTCCCGGTCGTCGCGGTCGCGTTCCCTTCTTTTCTAGTTCCTCCCGCTCCAACTCCTCGAGGCGAGGAATGTGCTGTTGCGCCGGATCGGCCGGGTCGTTTCGCCGCCGCGTTGTGCGGCCTCCTTGTCCCTGTTTATCTTATCTGCAGCCGATTTGTAGCATCTCGGTCGACGGCACCAGCTTCGAGAGGGTATACGAAAAGATTCTCGGGCCCTCCCTGGCAGAGCCCGTGATGTCCCCGCCGGTGATTGCGGTGACCTTGTCCAATCGGCTGAGGTTGGCTTGTCCGAACCTCTTTGCATAGCTGAAGCACTTCAAACGGAAAATCGCGGTTCAAACACCTCCGCCACAGATCTCGTCCATGGAAGAACGAAGAAATGACTTGACCACTACCGGCAATTAAAGGGCCGATTGGCACACGGCATCAGAGGCTCTTCGAATATGTGCAGCCTTCAGCTTGCCCATCTGGGCCGCGCGACACGGTGATGCGATCAATTTGCGGAGAATGAGGCGCCAGGTTGTCCCAGATCCATTTGGCGATGTTTTCCAAGGAGGGCACCGCCAAACCGTCAATGTCGTTCAGGTATGTATGATCGAGGACTTTTTGCACCGAACTAATCCTCGGCTCTACCTCGTAAAGATTGGCCGGCCAGCCAAACACTGCATCAGGTGAGCCCCTAAAGTGGACTCGAACCCTGAAGGTGTGGCCGTGTAACCCGGAAAATGGCTGCAGCTGGTGGGCGGCCTCGAATGTGAACTCTTTGTAAGTCTCGACCATGGCGACGCTGGCAGAACGTTCCAAAATCCACTCCTTAAAACGCCAAGGCCGAGCTTCTGACACTCTGGCCGTTCAGTGTCAAACGGACTGCCGACCCCTGGCCCAATGAAATAGTCATTAGGTCGGCGATTTTACGCGCGCAATTAACCCGGCGTTCAAGGATCGCGACGACATTGAAAGCGGGTAGTGAGGCAAAGGATAAAATGATGTCAAGGATTCGCGGCGCACTCGCCTTAGCTGTTGCGCTTATGCTGCTGACCGTATCTCCGGCGCATGTTCAGGATCAACAGCTGCTGCCGCCAAAGGAGACGCCAATCCTGTCAATCGAGGGCAAGATCCGAGTGACTAACGCCGACGGTGTGGCGCAGTTCGATCGTGCGATGCTTGAGAAGCTTGGTATGACCACATTGACCACCACTACGCCCTGGTTCACCGGACCGGTTGAGTTTGAGGGCGTCTTACTCAAACGGATCATGGCGCTTGTCGGAGCGCAAGGCACGGAAGTAGTCGCCATAGCGCTGAACGACTACCGTACGACAATTCCTCTTAAGGATTTTGACGACTTCGAGGTGATATTAGCGCTGAAGCGCAATAAGGAATACATGTCGATTAGTGATAAAGGGCCGCTCTTCGTGGTGTATCCGTACGACAGTGCTCCAGAATTGCATACCCAAAAATACTATGCACGTTCGATTTGGCAACTTACACGCCTAATTGTGCGATGAATCAAAGCAATGGACGCACCGTCGCGCAGCAGCCCGATGGGCTCGTCTCATCCGCTAAAGACAGTTCTCAGCGCTGCGATCATTGTTCTCGGGTTTAGCGCAGTTTATCTTTCGGTGCTCATCCTCGAGCGTCAGGAGAGGCTCGCCAAGGTTTCGCGCTACAATGTGGCCTGGAGCGCAGGTCAGGGCGTGAACGAATTTTTGCGGCTGCGTCAGCGTATCAGCGATTTGGCTAGCGGTGAAGGTTCGAAGCAAGAGGCGCAGCTTCGATTTCAAATCGTCAAGAACCGGCTTGAGCTGTTTCGCAGTGGTGAGTTTCAGCCCTTTGTGCGGGAAGCAGACGACCGGCGAACGACGGTGGAATCACTATCAAGTTTCATCCATCGCGCTGAAATGCTGATCGAGCAGGTGGACGATCCAGCAAGTGCACGAGCCATCCTGTCAGAGATGGTCCCTCTGGAAGGAGACCTCATCGGTCTCGCCGCGGAGGCCAATAATTACGGCGGCCAACAGGTAGCGCGCGACCAACAAGAACTTCTGAAACTGCATTGGACGTTCTCTGCCCTGGCTTGGGGCCTCGTACTCTGCACGTTTGTCCTTATCGTGCTGTTGGAAAGACGAAATCGACTTCTTATCCAGGCTCAGCAAAAACTCCACGCGCTCAATGCGACATTGGTGCAAACGGGCGAGGACCTTGAGAAGGCCAATTCTGCAGCGCATGCTGCAAATGATGAGTTGATCACGCAGAATCGTCTGTTCGATACGGCACTCCACAACATGTCGCAGGGGCTTTGCATGTTCGGCGAAGACCGCCGGCTTATCGTTAGCAATCGTAGGTTGGCCGCCATGTATGGCCTGTCGCCAGAATTGCTGCCGCCGGGGAGCACCCTTGAGGATATCAAGCTGCTTACGATCCGCACGGGTGTCTGCTCCCGGGAAAGCGCCGAGAACATATATTCGGAACAACTTCGCCTGATTACTCAAAAGGAGCGCGGTACATTACTGCAAGAGCTGAGCGATGGCCGCGTGATTTCAATTTTGCATCAACCGATGAACAATGAAGGCTGGGTGGCTACTTACGACGATATTACCGAACGCCATCACGCTGAGGTCCAAATGGTGCACATGGCGCGCCATGATGCTCTCACTAACTTACCTAATCGGATTCTGCTTCGTGACCGAATGGTGAGTGAGCTGGCGCGGTGCCAAAGGCATCAGCGCTCTGCCGCGGTTTTCTGCTTGGATCTCGATCATTTTAAGAATGTAAATGACACGCTCGGACATTCCATGGGCGATCGGCTACTCTGCGAGGTTGCTGCGCGCATCTCAACCATCATTCGCCGAGAGGACACTGTGGCTAGGCTGGGAGGCGATGAATTCGTGATCCTGCAGGCGGACGTCACACAGCCAGCAGACGTTGATCAACTTGCCCAACGTATAATAAGGGTTCTTAGCGAACCATACGAGCTCGATGGGCATCAGGTCGTTATCGGGGTGAGCGTCGGTGTAGCCGTAACGTCGGGGATTGCGGACGACCCTGATGCACTTCTGAAAAATGCCGACTTGGCGCTCTACGGAGCCAAGGAAGATGGGCGTGGCACATATCGCTTTTTCCAGCCCGAGCTAAATGCGCGTTTTCAGCGCCGTCGGGCGATTGAACTCGATTTGCGTGCGGCCGATTTTGACCAGGAGTTCGATGTCGTATTCCAGCCAATCATGAACATTCACACGCTGCAAGTTACCACACTTGAAGCACTGTTGCGGTGGCCGGGATGCAGACACGGGCCAGTCGAAACCGAGGAAATCATCGCCATCGCCGAAGACACAGGCTTGATCGTTAACCTAGGCGAGTGGGTGTTGGAAAGAGCCTGTCGAGCAGCTGAAAATTTGCCGGGCGAGCTCAATTTCGCCGTTAATCTATCACCAACGCAGTTCCTGCGAGGCGATGTCGTGGGGATGGTCTCCAGAGTACTCGCTGCTACGGGATTTCCTGCTAGTCGCCTTGAACTAGAAGTGACAGAAACCTTGTTGCTTGAGGACAGCCACCGGTCGTCCTGTGCGCTCCGGGATTTGCGCGCGATGGGTGTCCGCATATCGCTCGACGATTTCGGTACGGGTTATTCCTCACTCGGTTATCTCAGAAAGTATACCGTGGACAAGATCAAGATAGACCGGTCTTTCGTGGAACAAATCTCCACAAATCACGATCACATGGCGATCGTGCACGCGATTGTCAGTTTGGCCCATGCTTTGGGCATGAAGACCACGGCTGAAGGAATAGAGACTGAGGATCAGCTGGAAATGGTTCGCGCTACAGGTTGCGACGAGGTTCAGGGGTATCTATTCAGCCCACCAAAATCGCTAGCTGAAGTAACGGACTCCCTCGGCAATCATAGCAGTAAAGCGGCTGCCGCGTAGCGCTGTTAGCCCTTGCCGTGATGAATCTCGCCTCCCGTTTGAGATGTGTTTCACGGTCTCGGTTGAAGGAGGCCGTGATGGGTGATTTGTTTCTGCTGAGCGAGCGCCAGATGGCGCGGATTTCGCCGCATTTTCCGCTGCCGCACGGGGTGCTGAGGGTCGATGACCGACGCGTCGTCAGCGGGATCGTCCATGTGATCCGCAACAGGCTGCAGTGGAAGGACGCGCCGTCGGGCTACGGTCCGCACAAGACGCTCTACAACCGTTTCATCCGCTGGAGCCGGCTCGGCGTGTTCGACAGGATCTTCGCAGCGCTGGCCGGCGAAGGTCCTAAGCCCGAGCGCATCATGATCGACGCGACCCATCTGAAGGCCCACCGCACCGCGGGGATGTGTCGCAAACTTTTCGGTAACTCGACTGCGGCATGACAGCTCTTCGATTTTCGGGGAGCGCTCAAAGGTTCAAAGGTAGGCACTTCGATCGATCCGTGATCCTTCAGTGCGTGCGGTGGTATCTGACCTAACAATCTGAGCTTGCGTGATCTGGAAGAGATGATGGCCGAGCGAGGCCTGAACGTCGGCCACTCCACCGTGCATCGTTGGGTCGTTCACTTCTTGCCCCAGCTTCTGGAGCGTTTCAACAAACGCAAGCGGACCGTCACCGGCAAGTGGCATATGGACGAGACCTATATCAAGGTTCGCGGCCGTTGGATGTACCTTTACCGCGCCATCGACAGCGTCGGTGACACGGTCGAATTCTTCTTCAGCGAACACCGTGATCTTCCGGCGGCCAAACGCTTCCTGCGCAGGGCGCTTGCCACCATGGACGCCCGAACCGCATCGTCGTCGACGGCAGTCAGACCAATCGTGAGGCAATCCATCGAGCTGGTCCCATGATGCGAAAGCGACAGGCGAGGTTCGCCTACAATCCGAGTCCGTCACTTGCCGAGCAATTCGAAATGCTCACCGCCTGATCGATGCTCCCAGGCGACGCTCTTCCCGTCCACATCCCGGAATTGCGACAGAGCCCGCGGAAGCGGCCGCTGACATCAACTGGCTGGTCGACCCTCGTCTCCGGCATCCGCTCGGTGCGCTCGGAAATGAACGTGCCGCCAGCGGCGATCGCGCCGCTGGTTGTGGTCGGCGCCAATGAGGTGACCCGGGAACGGCTAGTTCGCGAAGACTCGGCGGTCAAGCGGCTGGCGCGCGTCGGCGACATCTCGTTGGCTGACACAGCACCCAAGGGCTCAGCACAGATCATCCTCAACGAGGCGACGATCTGCCTGCCACTTGGCAGCCTGATCGACGTGTCTGCCGAAAAGGCGCGTCTTGAGAAGGCGATTGCAAAAACCGAGCAGGAGACCGCTCGTATTTGCGGCAAGCTTTCGAACGAAAAGTTCGTTGCCAACGCGAAACCGGATGTGGTCGCCGCCGAACGTGAGCGTCTCAGCGAGCTGGAGGGACAATATGCCAGCCTCAAGCTTGCGTTGGCCCGGATCTGCGAAGCAGCCTGAGGAAGACTCAAACTCAGGCTCGGCACGCGGCGATAGTCACGTGCTGTTGCGGTCCCAGGCTCCGCAAGCAGAAACAAGCAGTTTTCCTTCGTTTGTCATGGACAGTTCGACACGGCAGCTTCAATCCTGGAGCAGTCGATGTGTCCTCTGCAGTCCTGTTTTATAGACAACTCGCGGCGGCTTGGCTGTCGATGCTCTTCAAGGCGGGGCCGATCGATCACACTCGCAGCCTATTGTTCTTCTCCGCCATTGACCATCGAATCTTGGTGGACCGTCCGCCTCCGCCCCGCACCATTTGAGCGCGATAGGTAAGTGATCGCTGATGCCCAGATATGTGCCAGCCGGGCTTCAATGACGGGGATGGCGAAAAACTGAGTGCTCGGGCTTGCGGGCCGAGCTTGTCGGCCGCTCGATGGAAAGTGTCATCTGAGGCGGGGACTCTGCCGCGTGCAGTTGGAAGACTCGTTCGTCCAGTTCCTTGTCTACTTCCGTGAGACGATGGTTTAACCGAAGGTAGTCCGTCCAGGTCGGCGTGCGGAACGTTTCTGTCCATTGCATAGGCTTCTGAAGGTTGCGCTGGAGCGTCCAGTTCCGAGCACCGACGCGGCTGTGTACATGACGCCGCTGCCGCATGAGGTCGAGGAAGGCCTCGAGATTTTTCTCGGCTATCAGGTATTCGACCTTAACCACGATCGGGCCGCTTCTCGGCTTCAAATTGAGAGCGACAGCTGGGGCATCGAATTCGCCCAAAGGATCGGGTTCGGATTCGCGGCGCTCTCGAAGAGGAAACAGAACGCCGGCTGCGGCGACGAGCAACAGGGCTCCAGCGGAGCCCTCCAGCGCCCAGGTCAGCGAATGGTTTTCGGCCACCGTGCCCCACACCCAGCTGCCGAGCGCGATGCCACCATCTATCAAAGCATAGTAGATCGAGATCGTGCGCCCCACGACCCAGCGCGGGCTCGCCAGCTGCACGCTCACGCCAACCCCGGACCAGGCGGTGACCCAACCCGCGCCGCCCAAAGCAAGTGCAATTGCCGCCACCGCAATCGAAGAGGTCAGTGCCAGGGAAAGCGAGCACGCCGCGCAGGCGACGCAGGAGAGCCTCATCAGCCGCTCCTGCGACAAGCTCCGTCTGAATGTGCTGTTGGAGATGCCAGCGAAGACGGCGCCGGTCCCGAAGCCCGCCATGAGCGAGCCATAGGCGAGCGGTCCTCCTCCCAACTGATCGCGGACAACCAGCGGCAGCAGCGCGAGTATGGCGATGCTCGCCAGGCCAAAGAGGGTTCCGCGCGCGATCGCCGCCTTGATTTCCGATGACATCGCCGTGAAGCGCAGCCCATCATAGATCGCCGTCCTCATCGGCTCACGCGGCAGAGGCGAAGAACGAACCTTCCACTTGCAGCGCCATATGGTGGCCAGAGGGACCAGGTAGGTGAGCGTGGTCACGGCGAAAGCCGTCATAAGCCCAAACGAAGCAACCACGATGCCGCCGAGTGCCGGGCCCACGGTCCTTACAGTGTTGAAACCGACGGAGAGCAAGGTGACGGCCGCGGGAACATCGCGTCGGTCCACGATATCGCCGACAGACGCTTGCCAGGCGGGATCGTTGAGAGCGCCACCAGATGCGATCAAAAAGCTGAAGCCGAGGATCATCCACGGATTGACAAAGCCCAGCGCCACGGACGCGGTCAGCATCGCGGAGGCAATCACCATAAGGCAGCGACCGGCGAACATGACCCGGCGCCGGCTGAAATTGTCGGCGAGAACTCCGGCGAACACGGATAAAATGAAAGCGGGGAGGTTCGATGAAGCCTGCACCAACGCAACCATCAGATCGGAAGTCGAGATCGTTGCCATCAGCCAGCTGATGGCAACAGTCTGCATCAACCAGCCGAGAGAAGAGACCTGGGTGGCGAGCCAGATCGAACGAAAGGTCGGCTGCATGAGGGGCGCAAACGTCGTCGGCGCAGCCAAATCTTCAACTGATCCAGCTACTCTACTCATTTTTTGCGAGCCTTTGCTTTCCGTTATCGGCCGTTTCGCATGTAATCTCGACTGAACCGTGGCGGCTGGCAACATTGAGAGAAACTGTTTTGCTTCCGACGAATGCGGCCACAGTTCCTTCTGACCAGTGTTTTGCGGCCGAGACGCATGCCCGGGCCGGCTCACCCCGCCTTCGAAGACATCACCTCGGTGGAGCCCGGATTCTTGCTTGTCGTTTGACGCAGCATGCTTCATCAACGGGCACTTTGCCGAGCGATGCCTTTTCGCGAGACGCGCCATGTTCTTTCGTTGAAAACTCACTCATCAGCGGCGTTCGATGCGCTGAGTGTGGCTTGGGGAGAGTGAGGCTTGCAGATCTTTGACAGGATCGATTCACTGATAGACGCAGACGATTGCCGGGCCGCGATCGAAGAGGCGCGCGCCTTGCTACTTCAATTCGAACAAAGGTCTGATGCGCTCACACATGCGATCGACGACTTTCTGCTCGATCTCATGACATTGGCTTTCATTGTTGAATGTTACGGACGCGGCTTTGATCTTTTGGCGCGAACGCTTGCCCGTAGAAGACTGGCAAAGGTCAGGCTTTTGTCGGAAGGAGTCGATTCCGCCAGGGGGAAATGACACCCAAAGGCTGATGGCTCAAGCGGCGATCGCGCCGCGTCCAATCAACGACGTTCCGACCGCCAAAAAAATAGGGCCATCGGAAAACCGAGGCCCTTTAGGTGTGAAGGTCAAAACCTTCAGAGGGGAACAGCTGATACGATGGAATGGGAGGAAACCATCGCGTGCATCAGCTGCAGGCTTAATGGCTAAAAGTTGTGCAATGCGCAAACACATTTTGTGCAATGCAGCTATGCAGGAACGGAGAGGGTCCCTCTCCACCCCCCAAATTTGCGCTTGGAATGTTTGTGCTGCTCGCATGGTGCTGATGAAGGAGATCCTGACGCTCGTGCACCTCCAGCAGGAGCAGAGACGCTCATCGCTCGCTCGGCGGTTTCGATCTCGAATATGAGGGTCAGCGCTTCGGCGGTGAGCTACCGCTAGAGCACCATGCCGATGCGGACCGGCGTGGATTGCGAGATCGGGTGCTGTCACGTTGTTTGAAAAAGGTAGCGGGACCTAATTTAGGCCCACATTCCGGTCACGGCTTTCCATTCCGCCATGGCCTTGAGGCGGTGACTATGGATGGCCAGCGCTGAGTTTTTGGAGCTTAGTGGGACGAAGAGATTTCGCAGTGAAGATGTTGATGAAACGCTGCAGACCTCCAGGCGATCGGAAGCCCTGCATCATTCGCTCTCGTTTTCGCAAAGGTAGATGCGAGTTCTCCGCACGATTGTTTAATCCCTTGTGGGATCGGTGCTCGACGGCTGGCATGACGTCACGCTTGGCCGCACCATATGAGCGCAGTTTGTCGGTAATGATGCGCTTGGGTAGGAGACCTTGCTTCTTCAGCAGGCGGATCAGCAACCGCTTGGCGGCTTTTGTGTTCCTGCGGGTTTGAACAATCTCATCGAGAACACATCCGTCCTGGTCAACCGCACGCCAAAGCCAATGTGTTCGGCCGCCGATGGCAATCACGACCTCATCCAAATGCCAGATGTCACGATGCGACGGTTTCTTGCGGCGCAATTGCTGCGCATAGGCGGGGCCGAATTTCCGGCCCCATCGGCGGATGGTTTCATAGGAGACGCCGCCGCCGCGTTCCAGCAGCATCTCCTCGACCAATCGCAGGCTCAGTGGAAATCGGAAATACAGTTAAACCGCCCGAGCGATGACCTGTGGCGGAAAACGATGGTGCTTATAATTTACGGTCGGCAAGCTCATCCTGTCCGACCTAACAGCCAACCGTTAAACCGAAATAACGTGACAGCACCCGCCGAACCTACCGGATCAGTGTCGTTGCCCGCCGCGATCTCGCCTGGCGCCAGCAGGCACGTCAGCGTCAACTCATCAGCGCTGTAGCTCGGCAGTTCACCGGTGGATCGGATCTATCCACAGCACCTCCTCGGGTGCTTCCACAGGTTCGATGTCGAGATTGACGACCACCGGTTCCTGGCCCGACCTGACAAGAACGCATTCCAGCGTCTCGTCGCGGCTGGCATTGATCTCCTGATGCGGCACGTAGGGTGGCACGTAGATGAAGTCGCCGGGGCCGGCTTCCGCAACATATTCCAGACTCTCGCCCCAGCGCATGCGCGCCTTGCCCTTGACGACGTAGATGATGCTTTCCAGGTCACCATGGTGATGCGCGCCGGTCTTGGCGTTGGCGTGAATGGTCACCGTGCCAGCCCAGATCTTTTCGGCGCCCGCCCGCGCCTTGCTGATCGCCGTCGCCCGATTCATGCCGGGGGTCTGCGCGGTGTTGGGGTCGAGCGAATTTCCGGGGATGACTTTTACCCCATTCTCGCGCCAGTCGACCGGCGCGTGATCGTGGGTATGCTCGTGCTCGTGATGATGGCCGTCGCGGCCGAGGTCTTTGGTCAAAGTCGCCTCTCTCTGTGCCGATCGTATCTAGTCAAGCAGTAGCGACGCGCGCCGTGATTGCCTGGACGGCCGCGATGATATCGGCCGGTTCGGTGCGCACAAGCCAGTCTGGGCTGACATCGGCAAATCGTACCGTGCCCGATTGATCGATGACAATCGCAGCCGGCATCGGAAGCTCCCAGGTTCCCGTTCCGGTAACCTCGCCGATCGGGCTCCCGCTCTCGACCGAAAGGCGGCGCGAGGCTTCGTCGAATGAATAGAGGATGCCGAAGCGGCGTCCCAGTGAATTGCGCGCGTCGGTCGCGATCAGGAAATCCAGTTGATGGCGATCCTTGATGTCGCGCAGCTTTTCGGGAACCTGCGGGCTCACGCCAACCAGCGTCGTACCCAGCCTGCGCAGTTCGGGGGCGAGATGCTGGTTATAATAGGGCAGGGCAATGTTGCAGGCCGGGCAGCCGGCGAAGCGGAAGAAGATCAGGACGAGCGGCCCGTTCTTCAGAAGCTCTGAGAGCGACAGCGGACCGGTATCCACCTCCGTCAATTCGAAAGGTTGAACGGTGTCGCCTGCCTTCACGAAGGCCGAGCGGTCGGCGGTATCGACGAGTAGGCGCCGCTGTTCGACATTGATCTTCAGTCTGTCGTCCGGCATCGTCAGCGCGCGTTTGGCCTGGAATTCAGCGAGCGTCTGGGTGAGCGATTGCGCTTGTGCCATCGGTCTTCTCCGTCGGTGAGGATTGGCCGCCAAAGCGGTACAGGCGATGGCGAGCCCATCGCGTTCCACTCAGGATAGAGTTGCAATGTAGCGGCGCGAGATAAAAAATTGCGCGGACGATTTCGCCGCGCAACGAATTGTCTAATTCGAGCGGACAGATCGCGGCGTTTTGCCGAACCTTGATCGGCAGGCAACCGAAATCGGCAAGCCAAGGCACGGCGAACACTGCTCCGGTCCGGCACGCAGTGCGTCGGAAAGCGGATGCCCGCGGTTCCATGAACGGCTCCGTACCAAGCATGATTTTCTAACGGACCGCGAACATTCGGAACGTCCCGGACTCCTTGTATCCTAATTCTATAAATATTGTAGATATTCAGATATCGAACGCCTGATTTGAATTGGCGTAACACGCCACGATCTTGAAAAAGTGCTGGAATTTCAACGGTGAAGGGAACTTGCATGTCTGGTGCAGAATTGGTCGGCCTGGTCGGAAATTTCAGTCGCCCCTCCAAGTCTTATGCGCTGGTAGAGACGGTTGCCGAATTGGCAGCCGAGCAATACGGCTTTCGCACACAGCTCCACGACCTGACCGATATCGGTCCTTCTCTGGGCAATGCTCGTCATTCCAATGACCTCGATGCAGTTGCACGACAGGCAGTGCAGAACATGATTTCGGCTGATGTGCTCGTGGTCGGATCGCCGACCTATAAGGGCAGCTATACCGGGCTGTTCAAGCATTTCTTCGATCTGGTCGACCCGCTCGCTCTACAAGGCAAACCGGTGATCCTGACCGCGACCGGAGGCGGCGATCGGCATGCGCTGATTGTCGAGCATCAGCTGCGCCCGCTGTTCGGCTTCTTTATGGCGCATACGCTGCCGAGCGCAGTCTATGCCGCCGACCGCGATTTCGCCGAGTATCGCCTCGTCTCCGAGCCCATCCGCCGCCGTGCCGAACAGGCCGTTGCGGAGCTTGGGGCATTCTTTTCCTCGATTTCGAATCATACGGCGATGGCTGCCGAATGAGACCCTCTTCTTTCACAGCGGGCATGCCAAAATGACGGTCACGCCGCTTCGTCCAAAGTCGAGCACGGCTACTCCCAGCGCTGTGGAGATTGCCGCTGCACTGGCAGGCGTCTTTGCCGAGACAGCCGGCGATTATGACGAAGGTGCGGCATTCCCGCACGAAAACATATTCCGGTTGCATGATGCCGGCCTTATCGCCCTGACGGCGCCGGTTGAATTCGGCGGCGCGGGCGCCGGCCTCGCCGAAGCATCCGAGGTGATCCGCGAAATCGCGCGTGGCGAGCCGTCGACCGCGCTCATCCTGATCATGCAGTACATCAATCTTGCAACGCTGCCCAAGAGCCGCTGGCCGGAGCATCTCGTGCGCAAGGTGGTGAGTGACGCTGTCGAAAACGGCGCCCTGATCAACGCGTTCCGCGTCGAGCCTGAGCTCGGTACCCCCGTGCGGGGAGGGCTGCCCGCCACCACTGCGCGGCGTACGGCCGACGGCTGGTCGATCAACGGTCGAAAAATCTATTCGACCGGCGCGGAAGGCCTGAGTTGGGCGATCATCTGGGCGCGTACGGACGAAGCCGAGGCGCGCGTCGGCGGCTTTTTGGTTCCCGCCAATGCTCCTGGTCTACGGATCGAGAAGACCTGGAATCCGCTCGGTATGCGCGCCACCGGAAGCCACGACGCCGTCCTGGAAAATGTGCGGGTTCCGCTCGATCACGCCGCCGATATCCGACTTCCGTCCGAGTGGGACACGCGCGGCGAGGGACAGGCGGCTTGGTTCGGTACGCTGCCTGGCGCGCTTTACACCGGCGTCGCGGAAGCAGCGCGCGACTGGCTGGTGCGTTTTCTCAAGGAGCGCGTGCCGACCAATCTTGGCCAGCCGCTGGCGACCGTTCCTCGCATCCAGCAGGCGGTCGGTGAGATCGAGGAATTGATCGCTGTGAACCGCCGGCTGATTTCGTCGGCGGCGCGCGATGTCGACGAGGGCCGCCCTTTCACCTTGTCTGAAGCCGGCTTGATCAAGGTCGTCACCACGGAAAACGCGATCACCGCAGTGGAAAAAGCGCTGAAGCTCACTGGCAATCATGGCATCTCACGCCACAACCCGCTCGAGCGCCATCATCGCGATGTGCTGTGCGGCCGCATTCACAGCCCCCAGGAAGACACGGTCCGTCTCGGTGCGGGCCGTCTCGCCCTGGGCATTTGACAAACAATTGACGGAGGTTTTCATGCCAGTCGAATTCATCGGTTATATCGGAAATTTCAACGCCTCGGAGACGATCGCACGCTCCGGCCCGATCGTTGACCGCAATCATATCGCGGCGGCTGCCGCCATTCATGAAAATGGCGGGTTCGACCGGGTGCTTCTCGCGTTCCATTCGACGTCGCCGGAAAGCATTCTGGTCGGCCAGTATGTGACGAGCCTCACGCGAAATCTGAAGCTGATGATCGCCCATCGGCCGGGATTTACCGCACCGACTCTGGCCGCGCGCCAACTGGCGACGCTCGACCACCTGAGCGACGGCCGGGTCTCTGTCCACATCATCACCGGCGGCAACGATCAGGAACTGGCGCAGGACGGCGACCACCTGACCAAAGACGAACGCTACGCCCGCACAAGCGAATATCTCGATATCGTGCGGCAGGAATGGACCAGCGAAAAACCGTTCGACCATGACGGCAAATACTACCACGTCACCGGTGGGTTCTCGGAGATCAAGCCGCAGGGGTCGGATGGCATTCCAATCTATTTCGGCGGCTCGTCCGACGCGGCGATCGCGGTCGCCGGCAAGCATGCCGACATCTACGCGTTGTGGGGCGAGACCTACGCGCAGGTGTCGGAGACGATCCAGCGCATCCGCGCTGCGGCGGCTTCCCATGGCCGCTCGCCACGCTTCAGCCTGTCGCTGCGTCCGATCCTTGCCGAGACCGAGGAGGAAGCGTGGGCGAAGGCCGACCGCATCCTACAGCAGGCCAAGGCCCTGCGCGCGTCTGGCGAGCGCCTGATAAACGTCAATGCGAAAAGCGGTTCTGGCCAGCCACCGAACGAAGGCTCGCGCAGGCTGCTGGCAGCAGCCGCGCAAGGCGCGCGGCTCGATAAGCGGCTTTGGACGGAAATCGCTGCTCTGACCGGCGCGGCCGGCAATTCGACCTCGCTGGTCGGCACGCCCGACCAGGTCGCCGACGCCATGCTCGACTACTACGACCTCGGCGTCACCACCTTCCTGATCCGCGGCTTCGATCCGCTCGAAGACGCCCTCCACTACGGCCGCGATCTCATTCCCCGCGTGCGCGCCCTCGTCGCTGAACCGGACAATGCGGCGGCGGCTGCCCAGGCAGCGGAATAGTTCCCGGGCAAGGCCAACGGGCTACGCGCTCCCATCATCCAGCACGGCATCCTCAGGAGAAACGAACATGACTTGGAAGACTATCGCATCGGCACGCAATAACTCCTTTATCGGCGGATTTGACCGCCGCTCGTTCCTGAAGACGGCGGGAGCGCTCGGGCTGGCGGCTCCGCTAGGCGCATTGTCGATCGGTAGCCTCGCAGCGCAGACCGCAGCACCGGCAGGCGAATTGAAAAAAATCAAATTCGCCACCAACGCCTCGGCGATCTGCCTCGCGCCGGTGTTCGTCGCGCAGGAGCAGGGCATCTTCAAGAAATACGGGCTGGAGGTCGAACTGATCAATTTCGGCGCTTCCACCGAGGCGCTGCTCGAAGCCATCGCGACAGGCAAGGCGGATGGCGGCGTCGGCATGGCGCTGCGCTGGCTGAAGGCGCTGGAACAGGGCTTTGACGTCAAGATCACGGCCGGCACCCATGGCGGCTGCTCGCGTCTCGTGGCGCTCAAGTCAGCCGGCATCACGGACCTCAAGCAACTCAAGGGCAAGACGATCGGCATTTCCGATCTCGCCAGTCCCGGCAAGAACTTCTTCTCGATCCTGCTCCACAAGGAAGGCCTCGATCCGGTCGCCGACGTCGAATGGCGTCAATATCCGGGCGAGCTGCTGCAGCTTGCCGCCGAGAAGGGTGAAATCCACGCCATCGCCGATGGTGACCCCAAGGCCTATTTCTGGCTGCAGGATCCCAAATACCTTCAGATCGCGTCCAATCTCGATCACGGCTTCGAGAACCGCGTCTGCTGCATCGTCGGCCTGACGGGCAGCCTCGTCCGCGACGACCTGCCGACCGCATCGGCGCTGACCCGCGCGCTGCTGGAAGCGCAGGATCTGACCGTCGCCAAGCCGGAGATCGCCGCCAAGGCGTTTCTACCGAACGCCCCCAAGGACAAGACAATCGAGCAACTGGTCGGCGTGCTGCTCGACCAGACGCACGGCCATAATCCGACCGGCGCGGATCTGCGCCAGGAAATCGCGCTCTATGCGCAGGAGCTGCGCGACGTGCAGGTCTTCAAGAACTCGACCGATCCGCAGGAATTCGCTGAGCGCGTCTATGCCGACGTGCTGACGGCATAAGGGGGCTGGACGATGACCTCGATCGATCCGGCGCTGTCGGAGCGCGCCGAAACGTCCGCCCAGGAAAATGCCCCGGCGCGTGCGGGAGTGGGCGTCTGGGTGCTTGGGCTGGTGGCTGCGGCCAGCTGGATCGGCGTGGCTGCGCTGATCGAGCTGTGGCCGGAGATCATCCCCCAGCCCTACGGCCGGGAACTGGCAGTCATTGCTCTGGCGATCGCGCTCGGATTGATTGTGGTCGCCGCGACGGGACGGCTCTTCGGAGCCGTAGCGACCACCATTCGCTGCTACGGGCCCTGGGCGATTGCCGCCGCGCTCGTCGTCGCAGGTTGGGAGGTGGTGACAGCGAAGACCGGCTTGCTGCCTGTACCGTTCTTCTCCTCGCCGCAGAGCATCCTGGAAGTGTTCTTCGACGACTGGAGTCGGCTCGGCATCAGCGTCTATTATTCAGTTGCGCTGCTCGCCAAGGGCTATTTCTTCGGCGCGCTTGCCGGCTTCGTCACGGGGATCACCATTGGCTGGTCGCGGGCGGCGAGCTATTGGGTTCATCCGCTGCTGCGCCTCATCGGACCGCTGCCGGCCACGGCCTGGCTGCCGCTCGCCTTCTTCATCTTTCCGACCAGCGGATCGGCGAGCGTGTTCCTGATCGCGCTCGCGACAGCTTTCCCGGTGACCATCCTCACCTGGTCTGGCGTGGCCAGCGTCAACCGGGACTACTATGACATCGCCCGCACGCTTGGCGCAAAGCCATTCTTCCTGATCCTGAAGGTTGCGATACCGGCGGCACTGCCGCATGTTTTCGTCGGGCTTTTCATGGGTCTCGGCACCTCCTTCGCGGTGCTCGTCGTCGCCGAAATGCTGGGGGTCAAGGCTGGCCTCGGCTGGTATCTGCAATGGGCTCAAGGATGGGCCGCTTATGCCAACATGTATGCCGCACTTCTCGTCATGGCGCTGATGTGCTCGGGCCTGATCACCATTCTCTTCAGAGTGCGCGACTGGACGCTTTCATGGCAGAAGGGCCTCGTCAGATGGTAGCTCCTGCAACAAACACGGCAGCGGCATCCACCGCTGCCGACCAGAAGATTGACATCCAGAGCGTCTTCCATCAATTCGAACTCGAGGGTGAACCGCTTCCAGTGCTCGACGGCATCGACTTCTCTGTGGAGCCGGGATCGTTCGTCGCGCTGCTCGGCCCGTCGGGGTGCGGGAAGTCGACGCTGCTTCGTCTTCTCGCCGGTCTTGATCATCCGACCAAAGGCGACTTGAAGGTCGATGGTGAAAATGTCGGCGAGCCCGATCCCTCGCGCATCATGGTCTTTCAGGACCCGACGCTGTTTCCATGGCGAACGGTATGGGACAATGTGGCGCTTGGTCTCGAAGCCAGGGGAATCTTGAAAAAGGCGCGCCAGCGCGTCGACGACGCAATCCAGCTTGTCGGGCTCGACGGTTTCGACAAGGCCTATCCGCATCAGCTCTCAGGCGGCATGGCGCAGCGCGTGGCGCTGGCCCGCGCGCTGGTGAACGAGCCGCGCCTGCTGCTGCTCGACGAGCCGCTCGGCAAGCTCGACTCGCTGACGCGGCTGACCATGCAGACCGAACTCGTCGGCCTGTGGCAGCGCGCGGGACTGACCGCCGTCCTCGTCACCCACGATGTCGAGGAAGCGCTGTTCCTGACGCAACGCGTGCTGATCTTCGGCCCGCGGCCGGCGCGCATCGTCGCCGACATCGAGGTCGATCTTCCTTATCCACGCCACCGCGGCGATCCGCGCCTGGCAGAGCTTAGGCGCGAGGCGCTCGGCCATCTCGGCCTTGCCGCTACGTGGTAAACCGATCGGAACCCTTCAAATGAAAATCCTCAACTACGGCCTGCGCGCTACCCTCGCTGTGGCGGCGTTTGCGGTATCGCTTCCCGCCCATGCCCATATCACTTTCGAGAACAAGGAGGTGAAGGCGGGCACTACGGTCAAGTTCGTACTTCGGGTGCCGCATGGCTGCGCTGGTTCTCCGACCACGGCGGTCAGGATCGCGCTGCCGGAGGAATTGACGGAGGCCAAGCCGCAACCAAAGCCCGGCTGGACGCTCGACATCACAAGGGTCGAAGCCCAGGGCGACGGCTCCGGCGAAACCGGGCACGACGCTCATGGCGGGCATGACGACACCGTCATCAAGGAGATCGCCTGGTCGGGCGGAAAACTCGAAGACGCCCATTATGACGAGTTCGTCTTCCGCGCGAAGGTGGCGGAAGACATCGCGGTGGCGGCGATCTTTGTTCCGATCGTCCAGGAATGCGAGTCTGGCGTGGAGCGCTGGATCGAGATCCCGCCGGCCGGCGCCTCATCCGACGATCTCAAATTCCCGGCTCCGTCGATAAAGATACGCGCCGGGTCGTGATCCGGCTTCGTGTCTTGCTGTTGCGGCTGGCGGCGGCGATCTTCGCCGCCGTTTTCATGTCGGGCCTTTGCACGGGATCGGCTTTTGCCCATGCGACGCTGATCGCCGCCGAGCCGGCCGATGGGGCGATCGTGGCAGCCGCGCCGCGAACCGTCACCTTGCGGTTCTCCGAACCGGCCCGGCCGCTGGTGGCGCGGCTGATTCATCCGGGAGGGCACACCGAAATCCTCAAGGAGATCGGTGAAAAAGGTTCGGTGATCGTGCTGACCTTGCCGTCCGGCCTGGAAAACGGCACGCATGTCCTTTCCTGGCGCGTCGCCTCGTCCGATGGTCATCCGATTGGGGGAGGCCTGGTATTCTCGGTCGGCGCACCGAGCGCGGTCGCACCGGCGACGATCGAGCAATCCGATCTTTCCGTCCGGATCGGGCTCTGGTCGGCGCGCTTCCTGCTGCTCGCCAGCCTTATCGTCGGTGTCGGCGGCGTGGCATTCAACGCCTTGATTGGCCGTTCCAACCCGGCGCCGGGAGCCCGCATCGTGACGAGCGCGCTGTTCGCGGGCCTGATTGCTGCGCCGTTGCTGGTCGGCTTCCAGGGACTCGACGCGCTGGGTGCGCCGTTTTCCGATCTGGCGACGGCTGCTGTCTGGCAAGCCGGATTGTGGGCGACGAGCTATGGCCGTTCGACGCTGCTGGCAGCGACGGCGATCTGCATCGCCTACGCGGCCGGGCAGGCCGGCTACCGGTCCCGTCTTGGACTCTCGCTCGCCGCCGCAGCGACGCTTCTGGTCGGTGTGGCGGTCGCTTCTGCCGGCCACGCCTCGACCGCGCCGCCGCGATATCTCACGGTGCCGGCAGTGTTTCTCCATGCCATAACGGTCGTGCTATGGATCGGCGCCCTGATTCCGCTCGGAGCGGTGCTTGTCCGCGGCGGCGCAGCGTTGCCGATCATCCTGCAGCGCTTCTCCCGTATCGTTCCGGCGATCGTGGCGGTTTTGGCGGCGTCCGGCCTGCTGTTGGCGATCGTGCAGGTGCAGACCGTCCCGGCGCTCTGGGACACCGACTATGGCCGTGTGCTCTTGGCCAAGCTCGCATTGGTCGTCGCGCTGCTACTACTAGCGGCGCTCAACCGCTTCTATCTGACCGCTCCCGCAGTCGCTGGCGACGCAAGCGCGACGCGGCGTCTGAGGCGCAGCGTTGGTGCTGAAATCGTCCTTGCGACCGCCGTCATCGCCGTGCTCGGTCTATGGCGATTCACGCCGCCTCCGCGCGCGATTGCGGCAAACCCTGCTTTGTTCGAAGTACAGGAAGTCCGTGCGCGGAAGGAGAGTGTCAGTGCTGCCCTGTTGATCTATCCGCCGATCGTCGGCCCGGTCAGGGTAGAGGTCGGCAATTTGCTTCTCAATGGAAAGCCGTTTGAGCCGATCAGCGTCAGCGTCGATCTCGACAAGCCGTCCTACGGCATCGGCCCGTTCACGCGGGAAGCGCGCCGGGCCGGCGATGGAATCTATCATGCGGATGGCTTCGTGCTGCCGCTGGATGGCTTCTGGATCGTTCGCGTCACGGTCCTCGTATCGGATTTTCGTTCGGTCACGCTCATGGAGGTCTTCGACGTCCGTAAAGTATCGCGATAAGCTTGGCAGCCGATTTCCACACCCCCAGACAACATGCCCGGCATGGGCCGAAAAGGAGAATTCGACTCTCCAATCGGGGGAAAGTTCAGCACGCCGTGCCTAGTCTACTAAATTAGTAGAAATTACTCTGACGGCATCCTTGAGACGAACGACCGTCGTCTCCGGTTCACAGCCAGGGAGTCCGTCATGTCCCAAAAACGTCAAGCTGAAACTCGGCTTCATGCTCCACGGCGTCGGCATTGGAAGGGGCGACTGGCGCCATCCGGATGCCGACCCGACTGCGAGCACGAGCTTTGAATACTACAAGAAGCAGGCGCAACTCGCGGAGGCGGCGAAGTTCGATTTCCTCTTCGTCGCCGGAACAGGTCGCCGACGCGTTCCAGCGCTGGCTGGAGCAACGCGGCTCCGACGGCTTCGTGGTCAACGTGTCGCTGCCCAGGGAGCTCGAAGTCTTCGCCGAGACCGTCGTTCCGATCCTGCAAAAGCGCAGCATCTACCGCACCGAATACGAAAGCGAGACGTTCCGCGGCAATCTCGGCATTACCGTTCCACCCAACCGCTACGCCAGGAACACCGTCGCCGTGGCGGCCGAGTGAACTTACTCATTCCCGAACAAGTCCCTCCCACAAATTGAAAGTGAACCCTGCCATGACCATCGTCTCCCGCCGCATGTTCAATCTCCTCTTAGGCGGGCTGGCCGCAATTGCCAGCCTCACAGCGCTGCCGGCTCTCGCCGCCGAAGATCTCAGCAAGGTCGTTCTGCGCGTCGGCGACCAGACCGGCGCCACCAGGGCGAAATTCGAAGCGGCCGGCTTGCTCGACGACGTCCCCTATCAGATCGAATGGTCGGTCTTTGCGGCTGCCGTCAATTTGCATGAGGCACTGAAGGCCGATGCCGTCGACATTGGGTCGGCGGCGGATTCGCCGACGGTCAGCGCAATTGCCGGCGGTTCCAAGATCAAGATCGTCGCCAGCTGGTCGAACGGCGGTCTCGGCAGCTCGTTGATCATCCCCGCCAATAGCCCGATCAAGACCATAGAGGATCTCAAGGGCAAGACCATTTCGCCGACGACGCGCGGCAGCGTCGCGCACTACCTCGTGCTCGGCGTGCTGAAGAAAGCCGGCCTTGCCCAGGACGATGTGAAGCTTGCCTTCCTCAACCCATCCGATGCCAGCGCCGCCTTCCAGGCCGGCAGCATCGACGCATGGGCAACCTGGGGAATCTACAAGGCGCGCTCGATCGGAACGTTGAAGGCCACCGTGTTGATCGATGGCCCCGGCATCAATACCGGCAATGGCGTGCTTAGCGCCACGGACAAGGCGCTGTCGGATCCGGCAAAGGTGGCTGCGATTGCCGATTTCTCGGCCCGCACCGACCGTGCCTACAAATGGTCGAAGGAGAACAAGGAGGCTTATCTCGACTATTACGCGGCCTTCACGAAACAGGACAAGGCGACGGTCGAGAGCCTTTATCCGGACGAGGCTGCTTTCGAGCGCACGCCGATCGACGACGCTTTCGTCGCTTCACTCCAGAACGTTTTCGAGACCTGGAAGGAAGCCGGCGTTCTGAGCGGCGACGTCAATCTCGGCGACTACGTCTACCGCGGCTTGCCGACGAACTGACGCCGGTTCGAAGGAGCAGCCGATGAGTTCGATAACCACGATTACCATTCCGCCGGGCGCTGCTGAAAGGCGGCCGGCGGAGCAGACCGCGAGATCCAACGCTTCGCTGGCGCGGCAGCGCATCGAGCCGGCGTCCTCCGCCGTGCAGGGAATGCCGCGCAGGTTGAGGCGTCTGTCAGGCCCCGTGCTTCTGGTCCTGCTTTGGCATGTCGCGTCGCAAACCGGCGTGCTGCCGGGCGAGGTGCTTGCCGGTCCGTCCACGGTGATCGGCAGCGCCGCCAAGCTCATTGAGACCGGCGAGCTGCAGGATGCGATGGTCATCTCGCTCAGCCGCGCCCTGGGGGGCCTGGCGATTGGCGGCACAATTGGCGTGACGCTCGCTGTCGTCGCCGGACTGTTTCGGCTCGGCGAGGATTTGGTCGATGCCACGATGCAGATGCTGCGCACCGTGCCCAATGTCGCGCTGATCCCCCTGCTGATCATCTGGTTCGGCATCGGCGAGGCGCCGAAGATTGCGCTGATCGCGCTCGGCACCGCCTTTCCGCTCTATCTCAACGTCTATGCCGGCATCCGCAACGTCGATTCGACGCTGATCGAGGCCGGTCGCACGCTTGGCCTGTCCCGCGCCGCGATGATCCGTCACGTGGTGCTGCCGGGTGCGCTGCCGAGCGCGCTGGTCGGCTTGCGCTACTCGCTCGGCATCGCCTGGCTGGCGCTGGTCTTCGGCGAGCAGATCAACGCCACGGCCGGCATCGGCTATCTGATGGCCAATGCGCGGGAGATGTTCCAGACCGACGTCATCGTCGTGTGTCTCGTCGTCTATGCATTGCTCGGCCTTGGCGTCGATTTCACCGTTCGCACTCTCGAAAAGGTATTCCTAGCATGGCGGCCAGCCTTCAGCGGAACGTGAACGTGGTCGAGGCGGTCGAGCCGCCTCCGGCCCCGAAAAAGCCGAACGCGCCGCTGCCCGCGGTCAAGGTTCGCGGCCTCACCCGCCGCTTCGGCGATCGCGAGGTCTTGAAGAGCCTCGATGTCGACATCGCGCCCGGCGAGTTCGTGGCGCTGCTCGGCGCCAGCGGCTGCGGCAAGAGCACGCTGCTGCGCATCCTCGCCGATCTCGACCGCGAAATCATCGGCGAGGTGGAAGTGCCGGTGCGCCGCGCCGTCGCTTTTCAGGCGCCGCGGCTGATGCCGTGGAAGAAGGTGTGGCGCAATGTCGTGCTCGGGCTGCCGGGCCGACCCGACAGGACGCGCGCACTGGCGGCGCTCGACGAGGTCGGCATCGGCCACCGCGCCGACGTGTGGCCGAAGGTGCTGTCGGGCGGCGAGGCGCAGCGCACATCGCTGGCGCGCGCGCTGGTGCGCGAACCCGACCTGCTCCTGCTCGACGAACCCTTCGCCGCGCTCGACGCGCTGACCCGCATCAAGGCGCAGGATCTGGTCGGCGAGCTCTGGCAGCGGCATGGCTGCGCCATCTTGCTGATCACGCATGACGTCGAGGAAGCGGCGCTTCTCGCAGACCGGGTTCTGGTCATGAAGGATGGGATCATCGCGCATGAGGAACGGATCGACCTGGTCCGTCCGCGCGACGTCGCCGATCCAGTCTTCGCCAGGATACGCGGCAGCCTTCTCGACTGGCTGGGCGTGCGCCATGGCACTCATGGCAATGCTTGAGGGTCTTGGACGATGAGCAGATCGAGCGGCGAGACTCTCGAACTGACCGCCGACGTGCTGGTCATCGGCGGAGGGCTTGCCGGAAGCTGGGCAGCCTCGGCGGCGCGGCGCACGGGCGCTTCCGTCATACTGGTCGACAAGGGTTATTGCGGCACCAGCGGTGTCACCGCGACGGCGGGACCGGGGCACTGGTGGATACCACCGGACCCGCCCGAATTGCGCGATACGGCTATTCGCAACAGGAGAAAGACAGGGGCAGGCCTGAACGAGCCGGGGTGGATGGCGCGCATCCTGGCGCTGACCTGGGAGAGCCTTCCGACGCTCGAAGGCTTCTATAAGTTCTCCACGGATGAGAACGGCGCGAAGCAATATCGCGCCCTGCGCGGCCCGGAGTACATGCGCGCCCTGCGCAAGCTGGTCGACAGTCTCGGCGTGACCATCCTCGACCACAGCCCGGCGCTGGAGCTGCTGCAGCGTTCCGATGGCTCGGTGTCAGGCGCGCGCGGCATCCGGCGGCAGGCGGGTGGCGATTGGCAGGTCAATGCCGGCGCGGTCGTGATCGCCACCGGTGGCACCTCGTTCCTGTCGCGCTTGCTTGGCTCGCACACCAACACGGGTGACGGCTATCTCATGGCGGCGGAAGCCGGCGCCGAACTTTCCGGCATGGAGTTCACCACCTATTATACGGTTGCACCGGCGCGCTCGACGATGACACGCTCCATGTCCTACGCCTTCGCCACCTATTACAACGAGGACGGCGCAGTCATTCCGATGCCGCCTGGGCCGGAGACGACACGGCCACTGGCGCGGGCCATGCTGAAGGGCCGCGTCTTCTGCGATCTTGCCCGGACGCCAGAAGACATCCGAGTGCAGGTACCGACGATCTCGCCCAATTTCATGCTGCCGTTCCGGCGCTGGGGCGTCGACCCATACAAGGACCGGTTCGAAGTGACCTTGCATGGGGAAGGGACGATCCGCGGCATCGGCGGGCTCCGCATTGTCGGCGAGGATTGTGCGACTTCGGTTCCCGGCCTTTATGCGGCAGGCGACGCGGCGACGCGTGAACTGGTTGCCGGTGCGATTTCAGGCGGCGGTAACATCAATTCTGCCTGGGCGGTGTCGTCAGGCCAATGGGCCGGGCAGGGTGCGGCGCGCCATGCCGCGGCCAACGGTTCCGCGTCAGGCGGTCGCGCCATCGGGCAAGCAGGCCTCCGCCCGGCCGCCGCGCGGCGTGACGTCGACCTTGGTGCGACGCTGTCCGCCATTCAGAGCGAGATGCTGCCTTACGACAAGAACATCTTCCGCAGCGGGGAAAAGCTCCGGCACTCCGCTGAGGTACTTGAGGGTGCCTGGGCGGAGTTTGATGCGCACGCAGAGGGTGTTGGCGGCGGTCTGTTGAGAACTCGAGAAACTGCGGCCATGCTGGCCACGGCACGCTGGTGTGCCGCGTCGGCGCTGGCGCGTGAGGAAAGCCGCGGCATGCACCAGCGCGACGATCGGCCGGAGACGGATCCCCGCTTCAACCGGCGCATCCT
Organism: Mesorhizobium sp. M1312; assembly: GCF_040318115.1. Taxonomy (NCBI): domain Bacteria; kingdom Pseudomonadati; phylum Pseudomonadota; class Alphaproteobacteria; order Hyphomicrobiales; family Phyllobacteriaceae; genus Mesorhizobium; species Mesorhizobium sp. M1312. The sequence continues at coordinate 32,677 of NZ_JAMYLQ010000008.1, forward strand.
CGTTGGCGGCCTGGACAAGGTCTGGACGAGATCAGATTACGGCCACGCATTGGAACTCGCATCATGATCGAACTCGTCATCGCCGAGCGTTGCACGGGTTGCAACGCCTGCGTCGAAGTCTGCCCGACCAACGTGCTCGAAATCGTCTCCGGCAATGTGCCGCACATCGCCCGGCAGGAGGACTGCCAGACCTGTTTCATGTCCGAGCTCTACTGCCGGGGAGACGCGATCTACGTCGCGCCCGATTGTGAAAACGCCACTCCAGTCGACAAGGACGAGATCCTGGCTTCCGGCCTGCTCGGCGAATTCCGCTGCAATCATGGCTGGGACGAATGGGCACACGACCCCCGCTACACCAACGAACATTGGCGGATGGAGAGCGTCTTCCTGCGCGCACGGGAGATGGCGACCGCCGAGGCGGCGAAACGGGTGAGTGGAAATTATGCCTCAGGCAGGTGAAGGTCGATCCATGCGTGCGACATCCCCTATCGCCTGAGCATTTGTCCAGGATCTCATTTCCATGACACAGAAACGGCAATTGCGGCTCGGCGCGTTCATGCGCCCCGTCAGTCACCATACCCTTGTCAGCAGAGCCGGACGCATCTGATGGGAAATGTTACGTCATGGGAGGGAGCGACCTCATTCGCGTGGGCCGGCAGTCGCAGCAAGGCGGGCTGAATCAGCCATGTAATTTCGACAATCGTCCAAGCGCGCAAGGTCCAGTGCACCAAGATGATCAAGCCTCGTGGTCTACTGGCATGTCGTTGAAATGTCACCCTCGCTGACCTACATGCACCGTGCGTCGGGCGTTCTCCTCCCATTGCGTTCGGCGCGTTCCCCTCTGGAGGTTTTTGACCTTCATACCTGGCCGGACCCTTGGTCCGGCCTTTTTCGTAAGCTCGACATTACAGATAAGCCTTGTGGTTCGGAAGACACCACCACTCACGTGCCTTCGGTCAGTCGCCAAGTCGGGAGCGCTTACTTTCGGCATCCCCGAAGGCGATATACCTTAACACCTCCCCCGACTAAGACTCGATGCTCTGCTTCGGCTGCAAAATCCTGGTCACCGCTGCGATGGCGTGAAGGTCTGCTTCCCCCAGTCACTTTGAAAGCCATCGAGGCTATCAATCTGGACCTCAGTCGCTGCGTAGGATTTTCGCTTCTAACGCCGCTACAACGAAGGCCCGCCTAGCAACCGGCGACTGAGCTTCACCACGCAGAACCTGAAGACATGCATCCATAGCCAGTTTTCGCTTCTTAGTCTGATGAGGGAAACTCCGCAGCAGGATCGTGGCTGACGCGCTCACGGTCAAGCCGGCCAACTTGCACCACCACGGGCCGGACGAACCTGCACGACATGCAATTGCACTCTCAATTCCGACCATGACACGGTCTTCGCGTATCATGATGTGGGGTCAATTTATACATTTCTGGCTACGGCCAGAACAGAACTGGCAGTCGCCCAATCTCAACACAAGTTGCCTGTCCAATTTCAGCAGGCCGTTACCTGAAATCCGGATGGGTCCCAGTCTTGGTGCGCAAGAAAGCGCAGCGGAATTCTGTCGCGGCCGGAAGGTGAAGCGGCGCTTGGTCCCAGGCTCGGGCTTTCCTGAAGCCCGCGCCTTCCTTTCTGGTGCCAGCCTTGATGCGGCCGCTGCCGCATTGGCGACGCTGGTAGTGGAGCGCTGGTGCCGGGAGAGGAAGAGGGCGGGCGGGTTGCGGTGGCGGGTGAAGGTCCGGGAGAGAGTCTCCCGGCGCCCGCCAAGGAGCAACACCCATGACCCAAATGGAAATTCTTGCGCCCAAGCGCAACGAGCGTGCCGGTTACAAGGTCGACGTCAGCCGCGGCCAGCGTATTGGCCGCGTGTCGTCAGAATGGTTCAACCGGCCGGCGGACGAGCGATACCTGTCGCTCAACGACCTTGGAAATGCGGTGAAGAGCCGGTCGGAGCGCAGCAAGACCCGCATTGTCGAAAGTGAGCAAATCCGCGTCGAGGCCAGCCGCGACGATCCGGAGCGCCTGAGGCTGATGCTGCCCGATGCGCCTGCCCCTGTTGCCCCCACGCATTGGAGTTTTGGCCAACTCGCCTCCTTGGTCGGCGCACCGGCCACCTATCTGCGGCAGCTTCCAGCCCCGCTCGCGGCGATAAACCTTCAGCACGGTCTCCTCAACCACCGCGTCGAACAGGTGAAGACGCTGGAAATCGAGAACGGACGCCTTGAGTTGCGGGCGGTAACAGGCCCTGATTATGGCAGAATATTTGACTCAGAACTGGTCGACGCCGTGCAAAAGATCGCCGGCAACGGTACCGGCGACACCCGCTGGAAGGTGCCCGGTGTGCTCGACTGGTCGACAGGTATCTACAATCCGCACGTCGACATCTCCCGCGATACCACGACGCTCTACGCGTCAGACCGCGATGTCTTTGTGTTCCTCGTCGACGATCTGAACCCGATCGAGGCCGGACGGCTGCCAAATGGGGAACCGGATCTCTATTTCCGCGGCTTCTACTGCTGGAATTCCGAGGTCGGTGCCCGCACCCTCGGGATCGCCAGCTTTTATCTGCGCGCCGTGTGTCAGAATCGCAATTTGTGGGGCGTGGAAGATTTCGAGGAAATCACCATCCGCCATTCAAAATACGCGGCCTCCCGTTTCGCACTGGAAGCCGAGCCGGCCCTGATCCAGTTTGCCGATTCCTCCCCCATGCCGTTCGTCAACGGCATCAAAACGGCGCGGCAAAGGATCGTGGCCCGAGATGACGAAGACCGCCGAAACTTCCTGCGCAAGCGCGGCTTCTCCAAGTCCGAGACCACGAAGATCATCGATACTGTTCTCATGGAGGAAGGCCGACCACCGGAATCGATCTTTGATTTCGTGCAGGGCATCACGCGGGTCGCGCGCGACAAGCCGCATCAGGATGTCCGCCTGGAAATGGAGGGCAAAGCCAAGAAGCTTCTCGATTTTGCCAACTGATTCGGCAGAGGCCGGCGGCGAAAACTCTCGTCGCCGGCCTCGCCTCCGGGCCGTCTCCATCATTCCCAGCGCGGTCCTCCGAAGCAAGAGGACGGCGCTTTTTTCGTGGAAGAACCCGATGACGCCAACATGCTGGAGGCCCCTCGGGCTGCTCGGTCGCGTCGAGATCCGCGAGCCGGGGCCAGGTCGGCGTGAGGCCTGGAGGCAGAGGGGGGAGGGATGGTTCTGACGGGCTTGGAGGTTCGGGGAGAGGCCCCGGGCCGCCCGTCATGGAGAACCTGACCATGGCAAAGAACGCCATTCAGAAGATCGCGATGAACGCCGCGGAGAATATTCCCTATGACAAGCTAATGCTGTCGCAGAAGAATGTTCGGCGCTTCAAAGACGGCGTGTCGATCGAGCAACTGGCCGAAGACATCGGACGGCGAAAGCTGATCCAGAGCCTGAACGTCCGTCCCGTGCTCGACGGCGACGGCGAGGAGACAGGCACGTTTGAGGTGCCCGCCGGCGGCAGACGTTATCTCGCGCTCGGCATCCTCATTAAGCAGAAGCGCCTGGCCAAGGATGAGCTGATCCCCTGCATCGTCAATCGCGGGCAGGAAACCTCGGCCGAGGAGGATTCGCTTGCCGAGAACCTGCGGCGCGCCGACCTGCACCCGCTCGACCAGTTTCGGGCCTTCAAGACGCTCAGCGATCAGGGCCTCGATCCGGAGGAGATCGGTGCCCGCTTCTTCGTATCGCCGGCGACCGTGAGGCAGCGCCTGCGGCTGGCATCGGTGTCCCCGAAATTGCTCGAGCTCTATGAGAAGGATGAAATCCGGCTCGAACAGATCATGGCGTTTTCGATCTCGGACGATCACGCACGTCAGGAGCAGGTCTGGGAACGGATTTCCGGCTCGCACATGCAGGAACCCTACTACATCAGGCGCCTACTGACGGAGACGACGGTCCGGGCCGACGATCGCCGGGCCGTCTATGTCGGCGCCGAAGCCTATGAAGCAGCTGGCGGCGTCATTCTGCGCGACCTGTTCGAGCAGGATTCCGGCGGTTGGTTCCAAGACGCCGCGCTCCTCGAGCAGCTTGTCTTCGACAGGCTGAAGGTGGATGCCGAGGCGATCCGCGCCGAAGGCTGGAAATGGGTGGAGGCGGCGATCAGCTTTCCCTACGGCCACACCTCCGGCATGCGGCGCATCTACGCCGAGGCGCAGGAGCTCAGCGCCGAGGAGATCGAACGCTACGACGCGCTGAAGGCCGAATACGACAAGCTGGATGCGGACTATGCCCAGGCCGAGGATGCCGACGAAGCAATCGAGGCGAAGCTCGACCAGCTGGGTGCCGAGCTCGATGCGATCGATGATCGTCCTCAAAGCTACGATCCCGCCCAGAAGGCCATTGCCGGTGTGTTCGTTACGCTTGCCGCGAACGGCAAGCTCCAGGTCGACGCCGGTTTCGTGCGGTCCGAGGACGAGCCGCGGACCGAAACCGGCGACGTCGATGAGGGCGAGGAAGGGAGCGCCGACGGCGGAACCCGATCCAATGGCGACGACGACGGCGATGGTGTTGTCGTCAACGGCCAGCCGGTGAACGACGCCTCTGGCGACGACGGCGAGGACGATGGCATCAAGCCACTGCCTGATCGGCTCGTCTTCGACCTGACCGCGCAGCGCACGCTGGCGCTACGCAACGCGCTCGCCGGCGACGTCGATATCGCCATCATCGCCGCACTCCATGCCTTCGTCCTGCAGGTCTTCTATCGCTTCGCGCCGAACACGTGCCTGGAGATCAGCCTGAAGAGCGGCAGCTTCAGCCAGGTTGACGGTCTTGCCGAGACATCCTGGGCTAGGGAGATCGCCGAGCGGCACGAAGCCTGGGACCGCGATTTGCCGGATGAAGCGGATGGCCTGTGGGACTTCCTTTTCGGCCTCGACGAAGCAAGCCGCAAGGCGCTGTTTGCGCACTGCGTCTCGCTGACCCTCAATGCGGTGGTCGAACCCTGGAACAGGCGAGCGAAGGCGCTCGAGCATGCAGACGTGCTTGGCCGATCGCTCCAGTTCGACATGGTCGACGCCGGCTGGACGCCTACGGTCGAGTTCCTCGGACGGCTCACCAAGGCGCGGATTCTACGGGCTGTCCTTGAAGCGCGTGGCGAAGACGCCGCGCAGCTGATCGACCACATGAAGAAGGACATCATGGCTCGTGAAGCCGCCCGTCTTCTCGAAGGATCGAACTGGCTGCCCGAGCCGCTGCGCGTTGAGGTCGATGAAGTGTCTGCCGATGCTGGCGACGCGGCCGCCGGCGAGATGTCGGAGGAAGCGGCTCTCGACGGCGATGCCGCCGAGCTTCCGGCCTTCCTCGCCGACGATGCGGATCCGTCCTCCGATGAGCCGGTGACCATCGACGGCGACGAAACGGACCACCTCCAGGCCGCCGAATAACCGGCATCACGCTCGCACCGGGCCCGGCATTCCCGCCGGACCCATTTCAGTTCCAACTCACTCTCGAGCCCGGGATCGCCATCGCGACCCCGGGCGCTTGCGTTTCATGGAGATCGACATGTTCGACTGGAACAGAAGCTGCTCCTACGACGAGCAGCAGAAGAGACGTTTCCACACCACAGCCCGTTCACGCCTGAAGAAACTTGCCGCTGAATTAAACCTGCCATCGGGCAGCTATGACCTGCGCTCAAACAAGGCGGGCATCGCCGTTTGCGGTGAAATTACCCTGCACCATGACCACGCCTACATCCAGGTCGGCCAGTTCGGTTTGTCCTCAGGTCACGGTATCCTGATCCGCACCTGCAAGGGCCGTAAGGACTACACCGGCGGGGCCAACCACTTCGTTGCACTCGGCATGCTTGACGATATCCCGGCGCTCGCCGCCGCCGTCCGTGCCATAAACGGGGTTGGTCGAGACGCTTCGCGTTCCTCCGAACGATGCGCCGCCTGAACCCCTGCAAACCCCATCATCGCCGATTCACGCGCCGGCCGCAGGCTCGGCCCGTCGCCAGCCACAACACACCAAGCAGTTGCCATGGCGCGGTGATGCCGCGCGTGGCCGACCTGCCTTCAGGAGAACCTTATGACCGCACATCCACCCTTCAGGAAGGTGCTCGACGGCGTCGCCACCCGCGAGCAGATGTTCCACCTGTTCAGCCGTCACAAAGACACTCCCGGCATCGATCCGCTTTCCGGCACTCCCTATTCAGCCGAGTGGTTCGAGATCAACGCGTCAGAATTTCACTTCATGCTCGATTTACTGCCGCCGCTCTTCATGCGCACCGGCATGTTCGGAATGTCTGAGTATAAGGCCGGCAACGTCACCAGCGTATTCTTCGCGATCCGGATCTGGGGCCGCGAGCGCTGGTTTCATGGCTTCTGCGATCTCACGGATCGGCAGTCGCCAGACAAGATGCGCGCCGCCATCATCGCCCACGAGACCGGCGCGAGCGACAGCATGACCCGCGCGGAAAAGCTCGAGGCGATCTGGAACATAATCCCTGTCGAGCTCAGGGGGGCCGCCAGCAATGCAGACCCCGAGACCGGGTGGGCCGAACATCAAGGCAAACGCACGATTCTCGTTAACGCCGGAAGGCATGATGCTGCCTTCAAGCTGCTCGATGATCTGTCGGATCTCGAGATCGACGAGTTCCTGTCCAAAGTCCGATTGCGTCGGAGATGCCGAGGGAAGGCGAGGATGGGCATCTTTAACAACCGCGCCTTAGCGGCGAGCCGTCTCCATCACGGTGACCGACTTTCGCTCAATGGATGCACCCGCGTACGGCCCACCCTCAAGCTGTCCAGACATGCGAGACCGTATGGCCAACTGCAACGAGGATATAGGCGTCCGGCCCTCAGCAAAACTTCGGGTCAGTGCCTGCCACGCGGGAAGTGCCCGGCATTGCGTAAAGCGCCGATGAACTGGCCGGGCCGGCGATACTCGTCTTGGCCTGCGTTGCGAGCGGCAGCGTGTTCCAGTCCTCCAACGGAGCGATAAAGCAGGAGAAAGTGCCATTGACCATGCAATGGCTGGTCAACAAGCCTTGCTTATCCAGCACCAGAACGCCTGTCTGATTGCTTGGATACCGGATGGCGGCGACGCGCTGAAGTTCCATGTCGCCATCGACGCGCAAATTGAAAAGCAGTACGCCGTGGCTTCTGTGGGCGACTTCCGCGACTTTTTCCGTGAAAGGAACAGGAAGCGCACGAACGCTGTCGACCGCCATCCCGAAAACAAGCGCGTCCAGCTCATCCGCCGCCAAGATTAGTTCCCAAGAAAATGAGGATTGCAATCGCTCCAGCCGGATTGTGCACAGTCTCGCACACCGCCGGCTAGACGCCTGATCATCGCGTGTATGATGCAGCTCTGAAGATCAGCCCATCACCTCTCAGTAGGGATGTTTGCTTCCGTTGCTTGAGCCGCTTGCCCAAGGCCCATGACACACCGCTTGCTCGTTGCGGGGTTTCTCCGATAAAGCACGGCGAGAGCGACAAGATACGTCGGATACTCGCTAACACGAACAGCGACTTGGCTTGCAAGTCATGCTCACATCAAGGAACAGACTATGAAGCGCCAGATCCGGCCATTCATCGTGGAAATGAAACAGAAGCGCGGCCTGCAAAAGCCAAGTCATTCGATCTGGGGCGATCTTGACCTGTCCAAAATTGCCACGGAGATGACGCAGCCGGCTCATGCTGCTCAGCTTCCAAATTCCCAGGTCATTGACTTCAGTATAAGACCCCTTGATGCTGAAGAAGGGGAAAAACCACAAGCGGAGTATATCATGGCCGATTTTCAGGACGCTCAGACTGTTCAGACGACGGTAGCGCCAGCCAAAGTGGAAGTGCCTGAATCGAAGAAGAAAGTTCCGCGAACAAAGAAAGTGAAGGCAGAGCTCACCAAGCCGGCCCGCAAGAACGGCGCGAGACCAGTGCCCCAGCCCGCTGAAGCTCCGGCGGCAGCGAAGACCGCCCGTAAGACATATTCCGAGGAGGAACGCGCCCAGAAGCTGGCCCAGATCGAGAAATCGATCGCTGGTGGCGCGACCAGCAAGATTGCGGTCGGCCAGGCCGGCATCTCCGAGCAGACCTACTATTATTGGAAGAGGGCTGCCGCACCTTCCTCTGAGAGCGGCGATCTTCGCGATCTTGTCGCACTCGAAGAAGAAAACAAGCGCCTCAAGAACCTGCTTGCCGACCGTCTGCGTAATGAAAATGCCGAGCTCAAGAAGAAGCTGGGCCTGGCCTAAGGCATCGTGAGCATCGCTGGAAACTTCGCCCAACGACGCTCAAAGCGGTAGCGGCGGCATATCGCCCTCGCCGACCCGCCACACCCAGGCGCCGATCTCCGGACGCGCGGCGATCATTTCATCGAGCGACGCTTCGTAGTTCTCGTCCGCTCCAGACGGAACGACAAACAGCGCGATCGGTTCTTGCCTGTTCTGGAGCAAAGCATTGGCGATCGGCTGGTCGGGTTGCAGATCAAAGCGCAATCCCTTCACGCTCTTCTCGCGAAGGCGGGCGAGCCCATCGACGAGCCTTTTCTCCGGGACCGTCTCATAAGGAATCCAGTTCTCGGACACCACCATCAACGCGACCTCCTCGACAATGGCGAGGCCGGCCGGGTTCAGTCCGAACGTCGCGATCGTCATCAGATGTGAGCTGGAATCCGCTGTCCACAGCGACAATTCTTTCTCAAAACGCGCCTGCATGCGGCGATGCAATGCATCGTCGATGATGAAGGGAAAACCGGGCAAATGCCTGATGACGAGTCTCTGACCGGAGCGGGCGGGCACGATCTCCTTCACCTCGCCGACCAGGACGAGCAACTTTCGTGGACCTGATTTAGGCGGGAGCGCAGGCGCAAGAACCGCGTTTCGACGCTGCTCGATGGCTTCCTTGTTCTCGGCCCGAAACGGCTCGGGCACGAACAGGATATCCGCGAGTGGTCCGCCCCTCACCGTCATTTGCCCGGCAGCCTCGAGCAGATGCCAGCGGACATTCCACCAATGCCGTTTGCCGACCCACCTCGATGTCCAGACCGTCAGTTCGGCCTCGTGCCAGAGATAGTGAAGCAGACCACGCAGCGACATCCTCCTGGGATCGGCGGTTACGCTGGCGGAACTTTGCCCCGCAGGCACCGATGCCGCCCGGCTCCCTGTCTTCGACAGGCTGAAGTCCAACTTGAGGGCCGCCAAGCCGTTTTGCGGATCGAGCTGTATTGCGGTGCCCATCAAGGCGCCCAGGCCGGACAGTTCGTAAGGCGATTCATAGGAATCACAGGATGGATCATGCCCGCCGCCGCTCATCGGCATGCGCTTGATCAGGTGAAGGTCGCCGATGCGGGCGATGTACATCGGGCAGCCCGGCTCTCGGCACAGGCATAGCGGACGCTCGGTGCGGGCATAGGCGCTCGCCAGCGCCGCCTGCAGGTCAGGCGCTCCCTCCTCGTAGACCGCACTGCCAATTCTTAATCGTCGCATCACCTCCACAGCTCCAGGTCGCCGCCGCATCCCTGTGCGCGCATTCAAGTCATGGGTTTGCAAAGAGCGCAACCCCTTTGGTGTACAGGCGCCAGAGGCAGAGGGGAGCCGGGAGGAGTGTGGCCCGGCTGGCGCGCAGAGAGTGCCGGCGCGGGCGCCACTCCCCTCTCGCGAAGGACATTTCCATGAACATTGTTTCGACCACACCGGCCGTTGCCCGGACTGCTGCTCCCCTCCACGCGCCGACGCCAGCCTCCATCAACAACGCCGAGGCGATCTATCAAGCGGCAATGCAGCTTTTGCCTTTCCTCGAGCAGGGCGAGCCTGTCACCACCGCCGCACTGCGCACCGCCATGACGACCAGTTTTGGCGGCAGCGATGCTCAAGGGTTGTGGGTCTGGAAGGACGCCTATGAGGCGCTCGAAGTCGCCCAAGTACTGTTCCTGCGCCGGTTCGGCCCTGCGATCCTGTCCCGGTCCACCACGCCGCAGGCAACGCTGGCGATGATCAAGCGCATCGCCGATCTTCTTCCCACCCATACGCGACGGTCCGACGAGAGCCAGGCTATGCAGCAACTGTCGACGCCCTTGCCGCTGGCCTTCGTCACAGCGCACGCCGCGGCGATCGCGTCTTGCGACCTCGTTCTCGAACCCTCGGCCGGCACCGGTCTGCTCGCCGTGCATGCCGATATCGCATCCCTGATCCTCAACGAGTTTGCCGCGACACGGGCCGATCTCCTCGCATTGCTGTTTCCGCGGGTTCCCGTCTCGCGGCATGACGCAGGGCATATCGACGATCATCTCGACGCGGCCATGGAGCCATCCGTCGTTTTGATGAACCCGCCCTTCACCGTCGGCCTCTATACAGCCCGTTCGCTTTCTTATGACGGTGTCGAATACGACTTGCTCGAGCATGCGCTGATCGAGGAGCAGATCCGCATCTACAACGCCTATTCGGACGCCTTCCAGGTCATTCACAACAACCTGACCGCCGCACTCGAGGCGACCAACATCACCAGTGAGTCCGGCACGCTGAACCACAACGCAAAATCGGCGGCGCGCTCGGCCTTTGAAAGTACCAGGGGCGCCGCCGTGCAATCTGGATTTCCAAGTCCGACAAATTGCTCGATCTGGCGTCGGCTGCCGGACCATGATTGTCAGGTTTACCGGATCCAGACCGATGCCGGCGAACGCATCATCGGGCGTCACATCGCGCCGACCCTTGTCGCGACCATGTTGCGCAATTTGGGGCTCGATCATGTGCCGACGCTCGCACCGGACGAGGCATGGACCGGGCTTGTCGACGGACGGATCGGACTGCAACTCGCCGATGGCCTGATCCTGCGCCGCAGTCGGGTCATGAACGACTACCGTGTCGAATTGCTCGGCTTCACCGACGCCATGGTCCCCCGGCTGAAGGCTCTGGGGCTGATCTCCGAGATCATCTCCTGGAAGCTCCGGCTGTTCATCCCGACGATCGAGCAAGGGTCCGCCATCCTCGCCTCCCTCTTTGATCGCCAGACGTTGGTCGGCGTCACCGACCGCGCGGCAGCGGCTTGAGGGGAGGCGATCATGTCCAGCTCGGCCTCCGAGCTGGCACACCGCCTTGGCGAACACGCCGAGGCGGTGTGCCGCGAATATCTCTCCAACGGCCATCGCTCCGGCAACTACTGGATGGTCGGCGATGTCCGCAATACGCGCGGCCGCTCCATGCATGTGCGGCTCAAGGCGGTGGGCGGCAAGGCAGCCGGAAAGTGGGTCGACGAGTCGTCGGGGGAACATGGCGACCTGCTCGACGTCATCGAGCTGAGCTGTGGTCTGGTCGACTTCCGGGAGGTCGCGGATGAAGCACGTCGCTTCCTCTCCATGCCGCTGCCACCGACCCAGCCTGCGCCCCAGCCCCTCGGCGCGCAGCGCCAGCCTGCCGCGTCACGAGGTTCTCCCGACGCTGCGCGTCGCCTGTTCGCGATGTCGCAGCCGATCGCCGGCACGCTGGCCGAACGATACCTCGCCGGCCGCGGCATTCTGCTCTCCGCGCATGAGCGCGCCCTGCGCTTCCATCCCGGCTGCTACTACCGGGATTTCAGGCCGGCCGAGACGCGGACGCTTCCTGCCCTGATTGCCGCTGTCACCAGCTTCGACGGGCAGATCACCGGCCTGCAACGCACCTGGCTTGATCCCTCGGGTCAGGGCAAGGCGCAACTCGCCGATCCACGCCGTTCACTGGGTCAGCTCTTGGGCAACGCCATCTGGCTTGGCCTTGAGCCCGGTGCGCCCGTCCCGGTCATGGCCGCCGGCGAGGGGTTCGAGACGATGGCTTCGCTTATGGTGGTGATGCCGGCGCTGCCGGTTGCCGCCGCCACCTCGGCCAATCACCTCGCCGGCCTGACCTTCCCGCCTGGCTGCCGTCGCCTCTACATCGCAGCCGATGCCGACGCTGCCGGCCGGCACGGCATCGAGCGTCTCAGCCAGCGCGCAGGCGAGGCAGGGATTCTCGCCCTGGTGCTGCGGCCGCAGCTCGGCGACTTCAACGACGATCTGCGCCATCTCGGCCCGGCCCATCTCGCGGCATGGCTCAGCGATCAGCTCGTCCCGGAGGATGTCCGTCTCTTCCTGCCGCCGAATGAACGGCTTGAGCCGGCAGGCGGGCAGGGGTGGCGTCACCGGATAGCCTGCAGGCATGCATGGCGGCGGTCCGCCGGAGAGGCCGCGCCCGCGGCCTGCCCGAGAGGCGACCCCTGCCACCCCCCGGTCACGGCCGCAACGGCTGCGCCGTCCTCCGCTCGCGCTCCGGCCTTCGGTGCGGCCGCGCCCGGGGCGCGGCCGGGATGCGCTGTCAGGCCGCGATAGGCGCGGCCACAACCGACGGAGACACCGCCATGACCTACGACCTTCCTCTCGACGACGCCTACGAGCCCTCCCACGCCTCCTCGCCGACCGACCGCGTCATCCTCGAACTGCAGATGTACGGCCATCGCCCGCATCAGGACGAACCTGATCCTCGGCCACTTCCCAACGACGAGGTGATCCGAGCCGGCCTCGCCGGGATCGTCGAGACGTTTGCCGGCATGCTTGGCGACACCAGGCTCGAACCCGATCTCGACGACCTGCTCTGGTCCTTCGCAAACGTCTTCCACCGTGCCGCCGAGCGCGTCGCCCGCAGCCTCGACCGCAATGAGGAGGCGCAGCGCTCGAGCCAGCAGGAGCAGGACGGCTCGGAGGTGAAGTCCGTCGAGCTGGAGCGGCTCACCGCCGAGGGCATCAGCTATATCGAGCGCCGCAACGTGCTCGAAATCATGCGCGATGAGGCCGCCGACCTCTACGAGGCACAAACCGGATCGGCATGGCGGCCGCGCACCGGCTCCAAGGTCAGCCACCAGGCGATGACAGCGGCGGTAATCGACTCCCGCGACTTCCTCGCCGCCCGTCGCCACGCCGAAACCGAGGTGCTTGTTCCAGCCGGCACCAAGATTGCCTTCGCCGGCGGCCTCGACTGCAACGATCACGACCGGATCTGGGACGCGCTCGACAAGGCCCGCGACAAGCATCCCGACATGGTCCTGCTCCACGGCGGCAGCCCGCGCGGCGCCGAGCGCATCGCCGCCTGCTGGGCCGAGAACCGCAAGGTCACCCAGATCGCCTTCAAGCCGGATTGGAACCGACACGCCAAGGCGGCTCCGTTCCGCCGTAACGACCAGCTTCTCTCGGTGGTGCCCTACGGCCTGATCGTCTTTCCCGGCTCCGGCATTACCGACAACCTTGCCGACAAGGCGCGTCGGCTCGGCATCCCCGTGTGGCGGTTCGCGGAGGGCGGCGCGTGAGCGCCGTTTTCTTGCAAATCAAGAAAATCCAGATAATATGGAGACTGATCAAGGAGTCCAGCCATGCGCCAGTTCACGACGGCGGATCTCAACAAGCAGGTTGGCGACGTCACCGACGTTGCCAGCCGCGAACCCGTTATTCTTACCAAGCACCGGAAACCCCGGTTCGTGCTGATGAGTTACGAGCACTACGAACGGATGCGCATCGGCGGCGATCCCCGCCGCGCATACCATGTCTCCGAGATGCCGGAGGAACACACGGAACTCTTCGCCGCCGACATCGACCGATTGGCGCGCGGGGAAGGATACGATGATGAGCGGTAGATTTCTGCCTGGTCAGGTGATCTCCTACCCGTATCTTTGGGCATGGCAACACGAGCTCGGCGAAACGGAAGGCCGCAAGAGCCGGCCGACCTGCGTGGTCATCGCTGTCCGCGGCGCAAGTGATGGCCTGACCCATCTCGCGCTCCTGGCGATAACCACCCAGCCACCGACCAGCGATCGGGTCGGTTTGGAAGTTTCCGCTATCGAGTGCCGCCGCGCCGGTCTGACCGATCTCAAACGCTGCTGGATCGTGGTTGACGAATACAACTACGATATTGCCGAACGCTCCTGGTACATCGAATCCGACGGTAAGTCCCTCGGTCGTTTCAGCAAGGCATTCATGATGAAGATCGCCGGCGCCTTTATCGAAGCGCGCAGCGAGGGCCGCCGCGTCAGCCGTCTGGATTGACGTTCTCTTTTCGCGGCCATGCGCTCGATCCAGGACGTGAGCCTCTGGCTGGCCGACAAAGACCACTAGCTCCACGCGCGTAGGTCCGGGCGCGCCGGCCTGCGGCCGGCCGGGCTCTAGTCGCGGCGTCCCGCCGCTTCCCGAGCCGGCTTTGCCGTCTCGGCCTTCGGGTGACGATCCCTCGCGCAGGGTCAGGGGGAGAGGGCGGTCGTAGCGGGGCGGGGGACGCGGGAGAGAAGGGAAGTCACCATGTCGATGATATTCATAGGTGGATCACGCGAGATATTCGAGCTGCCGGAACCTGCCATCGCTCGCATCGGCGCAATCGTTGCTGCCGAGCACGGCGTGCTGATTGGCGACGCGTCGGGAGCCGATGCCGAGGCGCAGGGCCTGCTCGCGGGCTACAAGTACGAGCATGTCGGGGTCTTCCATGTCGGCAAGGAACCCCGCAACAATCTGGGCGACTGGGCCGCCTACCATGTTCCTTCTCCTGAAGGAGCTCACGAGCACTGGTTCCACGCCGCCAAGGACCGGGAGATGGCGCGGCGCGCCGAATTCGGGATGATGGTCTGGGACGGCGCATCACCCGGCACGGCCGTCAACGCGCTTCGGCTCGCCATCGCGAACAAGCTGTGCGTCATTTACCATCTGGCCAGGGGCCGGATGGCGACGACGTACAATGTGGAAGACTGGTGCGCCATGCTCCGCCATGCCGGTTCGGACATTCGCCGCCAAGCCGAAGCCCGCATGATGCCGGAGGAGCGTCTGGCGTTGCCAGGATGATGGATGCGGTCCTGCCGACAGCCCGGCGGTTCAATCAGATATGTTGATCCGGCTCCTCGCCGCCTAATCCACTTGTATGAGCGGACGGAGCCGGCCCTTTCGAAACCGGTCCACGCGCAGAGCCGCGGGGCGTTGTGCGGATGATCATCTTGACGCTTGTCGCCTCTGAAGCGGGTGCAAGCGTGCCGAACAACATCCTGGCTTGCCGGGTCATCCAACCTGACTGCGCGGTATCGTCCCCGAGGGGCGTGAAGGCCGCTGCCAGCCGGCTCCGATCTCGAAACCGCTGTGCCGCCACACCGAACACGCAAGGCGGTCACGCGCCGGGCTGCTGTTCGATGTGTTGGCGATGCCGACGACATGACCCGAGAGGCTGCAGCATGTTCCTGCGATCCGGCAGCGTTGCGTCGGCGGTCTAGCGAGGGCGGCCTGAGTTCTTTTCCTTAGGTCGCATCCGGGGCCATTCCCGTTTCATGTCGCCTTTGTAGACGACCGCCTGCTTTGTGCGGTCAACCCCCGTTGGGGGTACACTCGGCGAATATTCAGGAAAATTCGGTTTCTGTTTTTTGTCTGCGGGCAGGCGAAGGGCCTGCCCGCTATTTTTCGGCAAATAGAATTTTCCTGAATATTCGCCGAGATGACCGCAGCAGGACGGCCCTCTCCTTCGGTTGCATCGGGAATGGTCCCGATGCAACCGAAGGAGAACTACCATGGCCACCACGATCGCAAACCTCACCACCAAGGCCGACGGCTCGATGGAAGGCGTCTTTGCCACCCTCCGGGTCAATGCCCCGATCACCCTCATTCCGAACACGAACAAGTCGCGCGAGGACGCCCCCGACTACCGGATCGTCAACAAGCGCACGGGCTTCGAGATCGGAGCCGGCTGGCACCGCATCTCCCAGCGTTCGGGCGAGGAGTACCTCTCGGTCAAGCTGGAAGCCCCCGAGATCGGCGTCATCTTCGGCAATCTCGCTCCCGCCCCGGGCGGCGAGGAAAACAAGAAGGTCATCCTCTGGAACAACCCCCAGTGAGGCATCGGTGGCGCGCCCCCGTTGGGGGCCGGGCCCCCCCCGACAAAAGGAGGTTGCAATGAGCCGCTACACCATCACTGTCACAGGCACCGTCCCCGGACAGGTCCGCTCGGATCCAGACGCTGTCATCGGCTACGACCCACCGCTTCGGACCTACTTCCTGCAAGCGTTCCCGCACTAAGAAACCGACGAGCCCGCGCTCTGGCTTGGCACCCACGATCACGCGTTCGAAGCGCTTGAGGATCTTCGCCATGCAGCCATCTCACACGGCTACGACTTCATGCCGCTGCCGCCTGAATTGGCCGCAAAGCTGGTCGACGACAAAGCTGCAGCCAGCGGGCGTCCGGAGCGGGACGACATCCTCGGCGATATGCTGAAACACCTCAACCAACCCAAGTAGGCAACACGTCTCAGGGCCCGCGACGGAACACTCCGTCGCGGGCCCTTTTTTTGCGCGTCGCAAAAGAGCCACGAACATCACCGTAATCACGGCATGCGACAGCGACTCCAAACCGCCGATTATTCCTTCGGCAGTTTGTGCTTATGTATGCGGATATAATCCTGGACAGCCTTTCGCAGCAGCTCGGTCATGCTGTGCCCGTTGCTGATCGCCAGCAACTTGAACTGCCGCTGCTCCACGGCCGTCAAATAGTACCCGCAGCGGATCATCTCCTCCTCGCGTATCTTCTTTCCGGCGATGGGGTCCTTTTTCTGACCCTGCCGCAGCAGCTTGCGGAAATCGGGCCCGACTGCCGGGGACGGCTTTGTCGGTTCCTGCATCTGTGGCGTAGCTTGCTCCAGGATCCCTGACGGCTCGACCTTCGGTGGGATGAACATGCTCGGCAGTACGGGCGGCTGCGTGGAGATCGCCTTCATCATGCGGGCCTTCTTGTCGTCACCGGATTTCGGCGCGGTTTCTTTATTCATGCCGCGTTCCTTGTGACTTCGATGAAGGTTTGCAGAAGGTCGTCAAAGACCCCTTCGCTCTCGGCAACAGCCTTCGCGTCAGGCACCTCGGGGCTGTAAAGGGTCTGCCCGGTCTGAAGGTCCCGGTAGGCAACGCGATTGTGCAGGACGTGTTCTGCAATGGGCGTGCCGTTGGCCTGGATGATGGCGCGCAGTTCGGTCAGGGCTCGCGCCCTGCCATCGATGATGGTCTGTTTGGTCAGCACGAATATCGCAGGCAGCGGTCTACCCCGGCTCTCGACCGCCAGCGGAATGTAGTGGTCGGTGATCTGGATAGCGGCAGTCACATCGTCGAGGGCAAAATAGACCGGCACGACGACAATGTCGGCCGCGAAGAGCCCGGCCATGAGGTTGTCATTTGTCGTGCCTTCCGTATCGATCAAGACGACGGAGCGTTCCCCGTTGTGGATGGCTGCGGCGTCGAGGATTTCCTGCGGAGTCATCGCGCTCACCATCTGGAGCCTGTCAGGACGATTGCCAGCTTCGCCCAGCATCTGGAACCAGCGGTTCATATTCTGCCGCCGGTCGCCGTCGATGAGAGTGACCGAATAGCCCCGATGCAGCGCGACGGATGCGAGGGTGCGCAGCATCGTCGATTTGCCAGTGCCGCCCTTTGGGATCGCAGCGGAGATGATCATGGGGGGCCTCCTTCCAGCGTTGTCTCCTTGTTTCCATGTTAACATGGAAACAAGTCATCATGGACACATGAAACAATATCACGGTCGAAACATGGCCACATAGTCAACGGGGAAGACTGGTTTGGCAACCCAGCCGCGCACCGATAAGGGCTCGCTAAAGGTGCAGTTTTTGCGCAGCTGCTGTCTTCAGCGAAGAAGGGGTCCAGCGGGTTAATCCGACTGCGCATTTCCGACTAAGCTTTTCCGGCTGCGCATCAGGGGTCGATGTTTCCATGTTAACATGGAAACAAGTCGTCAACGCATCATAGACACATCACATCAAATCGCGATGGGGACATTGCGCCCGCGCTGCTGCCGCTGACAACTGCCCCGGTGAGAAAACGCGCGCCCCTAATTTTTATCCCTCCTTATTGGCAGGATAGCCTATTTTGTGTTACACACATAATAGGCGGCGCGGCCCTGGCAGGCCTTAGCGCCCGCAAGCGGGCTTGAGGATGGATGCAGACGCCCAGAAAGCAGCGGTAAAGAACGTGTCACGACGCTACGGCGAGGTGACGCACATCCGGTTTTCGACTGACGAGCTGGCCAACCTCAAAGCCATTGCGAAGCGCGACGGCGTAACCGTTAGCGAGGTCGTCCGGCGTCTCGTGCGGGCAGAGGTCGGACATCTGCCTATCGCGTCAGAGGCGTTGCGGCCGGCGATCGTGGACATGACCGATCAGCTGCGGCGCGTCGGCGTCAATTTCAATCAGGCCGTGCGCACCATGAACGACGGCCGAGTTGCCCGTGATGAGGATCTTGAGCAGGCGCTGATCGCAGTGGGCGACCTCGTGCGGCAGTTCCGCGAGGAACTGAAAGCGATGACCGTCGAGCCCCGCAAGGCGAGGGAGGGCAGGCCATGAGCGGTCGTCTTGCTGGCTACGCGGCCGAAATCGAACGCTATCTGCGGGGCGAGTCCGGCCTGAAGCGTGAGGACCTGGACGACGACAAGTCTCTGACGGGCGCCCGACGCGCGGCCAGCGAATTCCAAGCGATGAAGAGTCATGAGCGGACCGGTGGCGGCGCACGCCTCGGGCAAGGACAAGTCGGCTCGACGGTAGGTGGCGGCAGGAACGCCCCTCGTTCGTCCCCGGGCGGGAGAGGAGTGATGGGGAGCAGGGCTCGGAAGTCCGCCGCGGCTGCGAGCTCGCCCAAGGCCGCTAGCGCGCCGATCATGGTCTATGGCGCCACGCTCGCCGGTTTCCGGCCGGAAGAGGAGGAGGAAGACTGGAAGCGGCGCGCCGGCGGCGGCGGCGGCCGTGGTGCTGGGCGCCCGAGCAGTCCAGGACGAGCGGCGCGGGCGGGCTATCAGGCGCGGGCCGTGGCGGCACGGGCAGGCTATGCGGCGGGCGCGCAGCCTGCTGTGTTTAAGGTCATGCCCAATCCGCCATCGACCAAGGAAGCCGCCGCTCGCCTGCTCAATTACATCGGGAGGCGCGAGGACGAAAAAGGCGAGAAACACGACATCGAGATTTTCGACGAGGATGGACAGGTCCTTGCAACAGGCGGCGCACGAAAGGCGTTCCTGGAGACGTTTTGCGAGACGTTCGAACCGCCCCTGGAAAATACCAATTTTCTGGAGGTTCGTTTCGAGCTCGCCAGCGAGGTCACTGATGCCGCCTTGAGCGAGGCGCTAAACAAGGCCTTCGGTGCAAAACCGTTCATCTATGCGCAGGATGGACAGACGGTGCAGGTTTACGCGCACACCGATGAGCGGGCAGGACCTATTGCGAGGGTCCTTGCCGGTGGTCGGGATAATTCGCGCAGCAAGGCGCTCGATAAGATCGAGGCGCGGTTGTCTGAAGCTATGGGCGCGGCGGGGGTGGTAGCCAAGGCAGAGGTAACGGGGGCCGTCAGCCGTGAACCCAAAGCGAAATATTTCATGCAGAAGTTCATTCGCACCCACAGCCAAGTCCGCCACGCAAATGGCGAGCCTGTGCCCGGGGTGAAGAATCCGACCAAGGCGGCGGCTTCGGTCTACGAACAATGGCGCCCGCAATTTTCGGGGCGTGAACGCCGCAATGCCTATCACCTGCTTTTCTCGGCAAGGGCCGGCACCGATGCCAACGCCGTAATGGATGCGGCGCGCGCCGTGCTCGAAGAGCGCGCGCCAGGATTCAAGTTCGTCCTGGCGCATCACAAGGACACCAAGCACGTCCATATCCACGCGATGGTGCAGGCACGGTCAGCCGATGGCGAGCGCCTGAAATTCTACAAGCCGGATCTCGCAGCCTGGCGCGAGACCTTTGCGGAAAAGGCACGCGAGAACGGCATTGCGATGGTGGCGACGCGGCGCATGGATCATGCGATGACGCGGCCATTCACGAAGGAGCATGCCGGAGCCTATAGCCGCGCCCAGAGCGATCCGCGTTACCAGGTCAGCGCCAGGACGATCGAGCGAGTGGAGGCCAAGCGGCAACGCCGTTTGGATGGGCAATCGCTTGTCGTGAACGGCGATGCAATCGCTGCCGCATGGCAAAAGACTGTGACGACGATGCGGACCGCGGGCATAGTCGGTCAGGCTCTCACGGCAGCGGAATCGATCGGCAACAATTTTCTGCGGTTCCGTCGCGATCGGACAGGGGAGGGGCAGCCAGGTCCTGCCGCCGATCGCGGAGCTGATCAATCGGGGCAGAAGTCTTTCCTGTCCCATCCCGGTATGAGAGAATTGAATGCACTGATAGGAGATTTGAACATGGCGCAAACCCCCTTGGAAATGCGGCGTCAGATGGCCCGCGTCAATCAGGCTCTGGACAACATGCGCGAGACGCTGCCGCCGGCGCACCAAGGACAGTTCGAACAGTATCGTGAAGAGGTGAACGACAAGATGCACGACCGTCTCGCGCGGCTGCAATTCGAGCGGCAGCAGCAGCGTCGTGGTGGTGGCGGTGGCGAGCCGATCCCCGAGCGCGAGGCGCGAGGGCGAGACCTCCCAACTCGGGACGATCCCCGCCAGCCGGCGGAGCCCCGCACAGGCGCCGAGCAGGAGAAGGTGAGAGCCAAGCAGAAGGACGCGAAGAAGCAGAAGGCTCAGCAGGCTGAAGAGCAGGACCGCAAGACCCAGCGCTCAAACGAGAACGATTATGAGCGTTGAGCAAAGATCGCTGCGTGCCTTCTGGCTAAAGTGGCCGAGAGTGTAGGGAACCACAATGTCGCCGATGCCCGCTCGGCGCGTCGGAGGTTTAGGATCATGAGCCACGCAGATCTCATTGCCGCGCATGATCTTGAAATCTAGCTACGTGCCGCATCCCAGGATGACCCCAAGGCGCATGCACGATCATCCCACGAATCCCGTTGGTGTCGGCCGCCTGGATGACACGCAGGCCTGCATCCCTAACCAAGGCAAGCCCAACGCCTTTGCCTATCCGTCGACTACATCAGGCAAAGTATCTTCGATGACGCTCAAATTTCGATCGAAAGCCTCGGTGTCGGATGCGTGGGCTCGGAGAGATCGCACCTTGTTCAGCATCGCCGCAACCGCCGCTTCTTTGTCGGGCGCTACGCGTGTTGTCACCGCTTTGGCCGCCAAAGCGGAAAAATCTATGGTGGCATAAGCTGGTACGGCTGGAGCGTCTGTTGCTTTCAGCCGTTCTTTTACGATTGCGCGCCGGCTCGGCGGCGGAGCCATACGGCCTGCTTTTGCTGCGAATGTCGCGCCGCGCCGCAGCCGCGTCTGCAAGAGGCCTGAGCGGTACGCAGGTGCTGTCGGCACAATGGTCGGCAGCGCACGAGATGGAACCACCGCAGAAGCGTCCAATGCAGGGCTTTTCGTGCGCGAAACCTCGATAGAGGCGGGCAGGGGCATGAACGCGCGTTTGGCGAGCTGGCCGTCGGCGAAATAGAAATTGCGCGTGCCGAGAATCGGCAGTTCGCCACGCGGCAATATGATGAGCTTGTTCTTGTCGAGGGTGCGGATTTCATCCGGCCGCATGAGGGGCCGCCGCACTTCCTTGCGGTGGACCGAGCGCGTGTAATAGGTGTCGAACAACGTCGCCTTGGTGCGCGTCACGTCCTTTTGCACGTCCGATGTTTCGCCGAGCTGCTCGGAAACGTAGCGCAGATCGTCAGCATCCTGCGCGCCGAAAAAGATCTGCACGCGAGCGGCGTTGATAAGGGTCTTGCGCCCTTCCTGCCT
The DNA here is from genome assembly GCF_040318115.1 of Mesorhizobium sp. M1312. Lineage (NCBI taxonomy): Bacteria > Pseudomonadati > Pseudomonadota > Alphaproteobacteria > Hyphomicrobiales > Phyllobacteriaceae > Mesorhizobium > Mesorhizobium sp. M1312. The sequence goes on from NZ_JAMYLQ010000008.1 coordinate 54,277, forward strand.
ATAGATTTCGTCTACAGCCTTTAGCGACTGTACGAAAAACCACATCGAAACGCCGTTGCCGCCGAGCACGCTCGCCATTTCGGTCACGTTCTCGAGCTTGCCGAGGTTCTGGAACTCGTCGAGCAGCACAAGTACCGGATGCTCGCCAGGCTGCGGCAGACTTTCCGACATGAAGTTCATCATCTGCGTAATGAGGACATTGAACAGCGGCCCGAGCGACGTGATCTGCTCGCGCCGCACGTCGAGATAGAGAGACATCCGATCACGCTTGAGCTTGCGAATATCGAACGTGCTGCGCGACGTCGCTCGCATCAGGCGCTCGTTGAGAAAGGGGGCCATGCCGGTGCGAACGCCGGCGTAGATCCCGGAGAACTGCCGCTCAGACATCTCGAAATATGGCAACAGGGTTTGCAGCGTGAAATGCGAACACTCGCGGCGGCGTTCCTCCCGCAGTGAACCGAGAAATTCCAAGAGTGGCTGCTCAGCACCGTTCATGATCTCGAGGATTGTGGCAAAGGTCTTCTTCTCGTTTGGGATTGCAGGCGATTCCATGACGAAGGACGCAATGCCGGTAAAAAGGAGGCGGGCATCGTTGACCCAATAGGGATCTGCATTTGACGGCGGTCGCGGAAACAGCGCCGCCGCGATGTTGCGAAGGTCGATGTCGCGCTGCGCCGAATCCAGGGAGATGAAGTCCATCGGATTATAGCATGCAGTATTGCCGTCCGGATCAGCCGGCGCGAACCGCACTACGCGGCTCATGGTTGAGCGGTAGCCGGCGGTCGCCGCATAGGTCTCGCCTCGCAGGTCGAGAACCACAAGCGAATGCGGCCAGGTGAGGGCGTTCGGTATGATGAGAGACGTGCCTTTGCCGGAGCGCGGCGGCCCTATGACGAAGCCGCCGACATCATCGCCATTAATCCACAATTTCTTGCCGCCAATCAGCTTGCGCTGCTTTAAGCGGATCTTGCCGGAGCGCTGATCGCGGCCGGGCGACAGGATTTCGGCAAGCCTGCCGCCGGCTCGACCGATGAAGACGCCGCCAACTTTCGTCAGGCCAGTTTTGGATACGTCGCTCACGGTCATGAAGCGAGAGTCATTGCGCTTTCTCGGGCGCATGAGGAACAGGCTGACCAGGGGCGCAAGAAACCCTAATGCTCCCGCTGGAACGGCGTATTCTACCCGGCCAAGATCCCTCGCCATCGTGTCCGCCCAGGCCTGAAGAACGACTGGCAAGGGATTGGCGTTCAGCTGGTCGAAAAGGACGTGGGAGCCGGTCCGGTACCAATCAGTCGCGGCATAGGCGACCGTAAAGAGCAGGACACCCAGGGCCGTCGCCATGAGCACCATGAAAATTGCTGTTGCGACTTTCTGCATGGATGGGCCCCGCTAGATCGTCTCCGCCTTGGTGAACTTGATCTCGCTGATGCCGCGTCGTCCGCCTTCGGTACGGACCATCTGGACGACCACCGGAATGACCTCACGCAGATAGTCGAGAATTTCGCTTCGTGAGAGGCCCGAACTGCCCTGCATGACCATCAGCGCCAGCCGCTCGTAGGCGGACCGGGCGGAATTGGCATGAACGGTGGTGAGCGAACCCGGATGGCCGGTGTTGATCGCCTGGAGAAACGCGAAGGTTTCAGCGCCGCGCAACTCGCCCAATAGCAGACGGTCGGGCCGCATGCGCAGGGAGGCTTCGAGCAGCTGTTGGGCGGAGACCTTGGCAAGGCCCTGGTCGCCCTTCGAGGCTATCAGGGTGACGTTGTTGGGAGCCGGCAGCCTCAGTTCGCGGGTATCTTCAATTGTGATGATCCGTTCGTGAGCCGGGATCTCTTTCAAGAGCGCATTTAGAAACGTCGTCTTGCCGGTCGACGTACCACCCGAAACGACGATCGAGACGCGGTTGCGCACCGCATATTGCAGGAAGTCCATCGGCGAGGTGTCGTGCAACATCTCGACCAGTCGCTTTTCTTCGGCTGACAGCGTCAGTCCGCTGCCCATCGCCGTGTTCTCGAATGCGCCGAGATCGTTGTAGGCATCAAGGCTCATATCCATGATGACCTGCTTGCGGATCGAAATCGCCCCGCCCTCGGGAGCCGCGGGCGGCAAAATGCATTGGATGCGCTCACCCGAGGGTAGCGCGGCCGACAGGACCGGTTTTTCTTCGTTGATGACCTGATTGGTCGCCGAGGCGACGCCCGTCGAGATGTTGCGAATCCAGCTAGGTGTGACCTCGCGCTTGAGGACGTGCTCCATTTCCTTGGCGCCGAGGCGTTCGATGAACAATTCACCCGGCCTGTTAATTGCAATCTCGGACACCGCATCTTCGTTTAAGTATGGCCATATCGGTTCCAGATGCGCGCGTAGGACCGGAGCTCTCGTCCAAGGGTCGGGGAGGGGATGCACGGCATTCATTTCACCGGGCTCCCGTAGCCGGGATAGAAATGATCCTTTGGCGTCGTGTAGACAGGCGTCGGATCGATCGCCGTCTTCGGTCGCCCACCTGCCTTCAGGCGTGCAACTTCTTCCTGAATGGGATCAGCGTACAAATCCGAGAAATCGAGATCTCGCCGCACCAGCACGACAATGGATGTGCCCTGGTCGACATAGACCGTCGGACCAATGTTCTGCGTGTCGCGAAACGCCTCCTGCGCGAGTTGCTGCAAGGCGGTCGATGACTTGTCGAAAGCGATGCTGCGGGCATCGCGCTGCGAGCCATTGCCACCATAAGTCACGATCGTGGTGTCACCGGTTACGGGATCGATCGTCGACACTTGGCGCTGTTGTCCATCCTGGCCGCTATCGCCAAGCGAGGACAGATATTCAGAGACGCCGCCAACGACCGAAAGCATGATGGCGTTGCCGTACCGTTCAACCCAGTACGTATCGACACGGCCGCCCATGCCACCGCGGCCGAGCGCGTCTGCACCGGGCGATTTGATAGCGACGGAAATGCCGTCCGAGCGGATGACCCTGTTCCAGACGATGAATACACGCTTTTGACCGCGCGCGAGCCCTGAGCGGTATTCCCCGGTCAGCCGCGAGCCCTTTGGAATGAGGGTCCGCCTCCCGTCGAGTGAGAAGACATCCTCACGCACGACTGCGCGCACGGCACCGGGAAGGTCGGTGTTGATCACGGTTTCCAAGTAGCCGCGAATGATCGTTCCTTCAGGGATCAACGCGTCGGTACGCCGGAAGGCCCTGGCTTTGGCGATGCCGGAAGAACTTGCCTCAGACTGCGCCAGGAATGCCTTGTTGGGATCACTGTCGGCGCCGGGGACCGGAATGATCTGACCGTCCGGCGCGATTTCGACCTGCGCCGCCTGGGCGCCGGCATCTGTCGAGCCGGTTTGATCATTCGTCACCATCTGGTTCGACCGCAGGCGTTCCCACACCGCTTTTTCATGCTCCGCGGCCTCAGCCTTGCGGCGAGCCTCGTCCTCGGCCGCGGCCTTGCGGCGGGCTTCTTCCGCCTCAGCCTTGCGGCGAGCCTCCTCGGCCGCCATTTGCGCCTCCAGCGCCCGCCGCTGCGCGTCAAGGTCCGCGCCCTCCTGCACGGTCTGATCGACATTATCGGCTTGTTGCGTGCCGTTCTGGTCGTCAGCGGGTGGCGGCACCACGATCTGGTCGATCGTGCCGTCGGCAGGTTGAGGCGGGTCGTTCAACGCCGGCGGGCGGAACTCTGGCGGATTGAAGTTTTCCTCGCCATCGCTGCGAAGCTCGCGCGATACCGGCTCCCGGGGCCAGTTAAGCCATATCAGCGCGCCTACCAGCACTACGCCGAGGCCGACCAGGGCGATCCTGGTACCCACGCCCGCACCACGGCGCGCGACCGTCGGGCTGCCGTCCAGTTGGTTATAGTCGATCTGCGTCATCACCGCCCTCCGCTGGATCCGAACAGGGTGGAACCGCGTGTCAGTTTCGTTGGACCGTAGACTTGCTCGACCGGATCGATAGCGTTGGGTCGCGCCCGGTTGTAGAGGCAGAGCGTCTTGCCATCAGCCCGCAAGGTGAATTGCCGCGCGACCTTGTCGATGACTGTGTATTTGCCCTGCGTGCGAACGTTGACCAGCGACTCATGGCGCTTGTCGTCGACAACGAAAATCGCCGGAATGTCACCCTTGAACTCCAGAAACACCTTGGTGCCGTCGTCGAATACGGTGCGCGGCTTCAGGCTGTCGTCGCCCTTGTAGGCGTAGTCGTAATTGAGATCGGCATAGTTCAGGTCCTTCAAATCCGAATCGGCGGCGCTCTCCTTGGCCTGTGAGAGCAGGCGCGCGTTGATATCTTCGTCCGGGTATTTGAACCGGACCTGGAAGGATGCTCGGTCACGGCTATTGTTAGTGGCCTGCAGCAGCAGGGAATAGACGCGCCGGTTGGTGACGACGTTGACGTTGGTCCACGCATCGCGCTCCAGCGGCTTGACGAACAGAAACCGCGATCCGCGTTTGGGGATGATCGACCAGCCTTTCGTGTCGCCAGCCGACACGGTTTCGATGACTTCGGTCGGACTGAGTTCGACCATCGTGGAAATGCCAAGAGCGGCGCGCACCGACGTCACGTCGTCATTGTTGAAGGTGACATATCGGATGCGGCCATCGCGTGCGGCCGCGCTGTGCATCGCGCCGAGCAGAAGGGCGGCCGATAGGACGAGGCCCGCGCGCCATCTCATTGCAGGCTCCCCGCGGCCGGCGCCGATTCCTGGTCGCGGCGGTAATCCGTAACCTGAAATCCCAACGGGTTGTCGAAACGCCATTCGTTCTTGAGCGGCGTTGAGGTGTAGCGGAATTTTATGACCGCCACCCAATTGTCGGCGGTGGACGAATTGTCCCGCCGCGTCGTCGTGGCAAAGCGCACCGAGGCTGTGTTGCGATTGAGCAGGGAAACCGACTTGATCTCAACCGAGACAGTGACATTGCGGCCAAAAATCTTGTCCAGCGATTGTGGGTTTGCTGGCGTATAAAGCCATGTCAAATCCTTGGACGCGGCGTCGGTCGAGTAGAGCTGTGCCAGGTCGTAATTCTGTTTCAGTTCACGCGAATCGTAGGTTTCGCGGGCCCTGATGTAGCGTACCAGATTGGCGGCCGTGACGGCCTCGTTCTGGGACAAATCTCCAGGCTTCAGCGCGCGCATGATCTCGAGGTAGCCCGTCGATTTGTCGACCTCGACAACATATGGTTCGAACTGCCGGAGCGGCAGTATCAGCACGAGCGCCAGCAGCGACAGCACCGCAACCAGTCCGGAAACGCCGCTGACGATCCAGGCCAATGTACGCGATCGACGCATTGACCTGTGCGTGTCGTCTTCCCAGGTCGCGCCCGCCCTATAATAGCGCTTGTCGACGAGTTCGCTGCTACGGTCAGCAGCTGTTTCCACTGGCATTGCCACGTTACTATTGCCTCGTTTGCGCGACGCATTCTGATCCACGCCGCGATCGGTGATCGTTCTTGTGTCCTAGGCCAGAGGCCTGGAGTTATCGCGCGCACCTTGCTGGATGGCGGACCGGGTTGCGGCATCCGCCCTGGCTGCTCGCGAAGATCGAAAACTGTTTGCCGCGAGCTGCCGGGCGCCGCGAGCGGCACGGCCCGCGGCCCATCGCGCGCCGGAGTAGCGCACAGCGTTTCTGCCGAAGTTCCTATAAGGGTTGTATGCGCCCACAGTGCTGAGATACCCGCCGCCATTCAGGATCGAAGCAATCGAGGGTATCTGTATGAGAACGTAGATCCCAATGATCGTCACCAGCACCAGCGGCAACACCAGCGACATTTTGCTATCCATGGTCGCTCCGCCGGACGTAGCGGTGTTCAGCGCCGCATTGACGAGCGAGAAGTAGAAACCGAGAAAGCCGTAGATCAGGACTTGCTGGATCATCAGAAAGGTGGTCAGCGAAAGGAAGCCTTCGCTCATGCGCGAGGACCATCGGTAAAGCCAAAGAACGATCCATATCGGCGCCAGGGCCAGCGTGATGAACAACATCACTTTGGCGGCGATGATCGCAGCAATGGCAAGCGCTGCGAAGATGATGGCAGACAGCAGAACGAGCAGCGACAAGAGCGCACCAAAAATGTCATAGAAAGATCCGCTGTAGACCTGATTGGCGACGTCCTGCGCTCCTTGGTAGAGATTGTCGATCAGCGCTGGAATTGCCGCTTGGTCGCTAAGCTGATTGCCGGTGGCCCGCGACACGGCGCCGACGATCACCTTACCGACCTCGTCTGGAATGCTTTGCACGAGCTGATAGATCGTCGCGGAAAATGTGCCCCATCCGGTCAGCAGCAGATAGATGATGACGGCGCGGCCGAGGCGATAGGCCGCTTCGATTGGCGAAATCGACTCTCGTCCGCTCAGGATCGAATAGCCCCACCATATGATATAAAGGGTCAGCATCAGGGTAAAGACGTTGCCCATCGCATTGCCCAACTGCATATAGACGGTGCGAACGAAGTCCTCGCCGATGTTGTCAATGCCACCGAGGATGCTTGCGGCGAGACCGTTCATGGATCCTCGTCAATGATGCTGGCGAAAGGCGTTGAATTGACCGGCTTCAGCGCGCCGCAGTCGTCGGCGTGGGCATACGCCAAAGGCCCGCACGGCGCTTTCAGTTCACGTTTTGCGCAACCGAAAAGCCCTGCGCTGAGCCCAACCACAAGGCATATGCGGACCACACGCCTCGACAAGTGCTAACCTCCGCTCTTGCCAAAGTCCGCGAACGGATTGACGTTGCGCGGCGTCATCATCTTCTGCACCTGGCTCTGGCGAAGAAGATCTCCCTTCAGCTTCTCATTCAAGGCCGCGACCGCACCGTTCTGGACGCCGATCAGTTCGTTGACCGCACGCGCGTTTTCCAGCTGCATTCGTGTGTTCTGGTCCACCGAACCCTTTACGTCCTGCGACTGCCCGATCTGGCCGCTCGCTGACTGCAGAGACTGTTGGCGCTGGGTAACTCCCTGGGAAGCCTGCGAGGTCAATGCGCTTAGCAGCGAGGCCACATTGACGCTGCCGCCATAGGCCGTGTTGACGGCGCTCGTCTCCTTGCCGGCAATCTGCTGGAGCTGCTTGACCAGCTGCAGCCCGTTGATGACCGCGCCGGCGATTTTCTGGATTTCGGGCGACAGGCCACCAAACGAAAGAGTCCCGCCGTTCAGGATCGATCCGAACGACGGAGCCTGGGCGATCGACATGTTGCCGCCAAGGCCCATTTGCCCGATGCCGAGCGAACCGTCACGACTGCCGCTGAGAGCCTGCAGGATCTCCTCGCTCTTTTTCAGGATATCCTTGTTGGAGTCCATGATGGAGTTGGTGTTGTCCGCATTCTTGCGGGCGACATCGAGATTGGCGCCATCAATGACGGCAATCTGTGCGTGGGCCGTGCTTGCCCAAAGCGCCAGACTGGCCGCAATCGCGAATTTCTTCATGTCAGCCTCCTATTGCTGTAACGAATCGATCACGCTGGCAGCACCAGCAGGGTCGGTGGTGATGATCATCGAGCGGCTGTCGGCTGAGCTTGCCCCGGCGTTCTCAAGTGCACATGGTGACCACCGGCCGCGATCGATCTTCAACCGTTCCAGTTCGGCGGGATCACAAGAGAACGGGTTTGGAGAGCCGCTCTTCGGCTGTTGCACCAGTTTGGCCGACTGCGATGCCTGAACGTTCTGCAACGATAGAAGTTGGGCCAGCAACGCCGTGAAGTCACCCGCCTGGGCGAGGTACTGGTTGGTGACATCGGCGTTGATCCCACGAGCCGACGAGTTCAGCTCCCAAGCGTCCTTGTATTCGGTCACCTGGCCAACATTGCCCGCCAGGGCGTCGATCGCCGCATTGTTGGCGCCGATCTGCGATGAGCTTGCATCAAGCCCGCCCGCCGCCTTCCTGACCGTGCCCATGGCCGTGTCCTGGGCCGTGCCGCCCGCGCCGTCGGCCGTTACGATCGAGAACGGTGGCGGCGCGGCGGCCGGAGCCTTGCCGCTCGACACATAGTCGTTGAAGTAGCTGTTCCAACGGCCGACGCCGCCGGCCCACTCTCTTTGCTCGCCTGCGTTCGATCCGTTGTAGAAGGAGGCGAGACAGCTGTAATTCGTCGCCCCGCATTGCTTCACGCCCATCCCGAGATATTTGACGCCGCCTTCGACATTCTGCTCGTTCACGTCGCGGTCCAATCCCATGGACTTGCCGGTGCCCTTGGTCAGCTGCATGACGCCTTTGACGCCGGTGTGGCTCCCGGCGCATGTGTCGAAGCGCGATTCCTGATAGGCAACGGAAAGCGCCAGGCCTTCGGGCACACCGTACTTTTGCGCATAGTAGCGGATTAGCTTTACGTTGCCGGCGTCGCGCTGCAACGCGTCGGCCGGCGATCGGCGAAACATCTGTGAGCGGTATTTGTTCGAATAGGTGCAGACGACGCTTTTCTTCCAGTCGATTTCGTCCCTCTTGGCCCCATCCGACTTCGTGCTGTGCTGCTCGTCCTCTCGCCGCTTGTCGAGGTTCGGCCCGTCGATGACCGCGATCTGAGCGGCAGCCACGCTCATGCTTTCCGCCGTCGCGAGAGCCACGGCCAGACAAGCGCTGCTAAGCCGCTTCGTCATGCTCGTTCTCCCATCCGCAGAAGTACGGCAGCCACATCTCCGGCTCGCCGCCGAAGGTCTCCCGGAGCCGTGCGCATTCCTTGCTGTTGGCTTCGTTTGAGGACAAGACCTTGATGAGATCGGGCATCGCCGACAAATCGAGCTTGGCTACGATCGAGTCGCTGTCGTGCTTGACGAGAAAGGTGCGTGTTTCCTTCGCGGTTCGACGCACGAACTCGAATTCCTTCGCCGTCAGCGAGAAGCGCTCCATGTAGGATTCCTTGCTCGCCTTCGGGTTGGGGAAGAAAATGTTGGTCTTCGTTTGCTCGATCAGTGACGACGAGATGGAGGAACTGACGACGTCTTCGGCTGTCTGCGTGCCAAAGCCAACCACGCCATTGCGGCGACGAATGGTCTTCAGGGTCTCATTGATGAAGGCGGCGAAAACCTCGTCGTCCAGCAGCTTCCAACCTTCATCGAGGAAGAGCATGATCGGCGAGCCATCGATGACGTCCTCAAGACGATGGAAGATGTAGAGCAACGCCGCCGAGCGCAGCTTTCGGTCGCCCAGGATCTTCGTCATGTCGAACCCGACAACGGGTTTCGAGAAATCAACCAGATCGACGGGATTGTTGAAAAGCCAGCCCTTGTCCTTCGGGTCGAGCCAGGGTTGTATCCGAGCGGCCAGATCATTCATGCCAGGCATGAGCGAGCCCCGCAGCACTTCAGGCAGCAGGTCAAAGGTCCGCTGTTCGCGCGGAATCTTGTAGATCATGTCGACGGCGGCGTTGATGACGCGCATCTCCGCCACGTCCAGCGTGCCGCCTTCCGGCGTCAGAATGTAGATGAGCAAATCTTCAAGGAAAGAACGGTTTTCTGCCGTGTCATCAAGCTGCAATGGCGCGAACCCGGTTGGCTGAGAAGGTTCCATCACCTCGTAGCGACCGCCGAGCGCCCGAACGAAAATTTCAGCGCCGCGCATGTAGTCGAAATATACACATCGCGGCCGCGGCGTGATGCGCATGGCCTGCGCCATCAGGAATGACAGCACCACGGTCTTGCCCGAGCCAGTCGGGCCGAACACCGTGAAGTGCCCGACATCGTGAACGTGGAAATTGAAATAATAGGCCGTCTGGCTGGTCGTTTCGAGCAAAGCGATAGGGCGTTTCCAGTGCAGCCTCTCGCGTCGGCCGGACGGGAAATTGTGTCCTGAGAAAAGACCGGCGAAGTTAAGCGACGAGATCAACGCACGTCGCGCGATGTAGCTGAAATTTCCCGGCAATTGCGCCCAGAAGGCCAGTTCCGTGTTGAGCGTCTCGCGAACCGGCACGATCGACATGCGCGAAAGCTCGGCCGTGATGTCGGATAGCGCACGGTTGAGCCCAGTCATGTCCGGTGCCAAGGCCATGACGCTCATGTGATGTTGTCCGAAGACGACTTCGCCGCCGGCCAGCTTGTCGGCGCCGTCGTGGACGGACTCCTCGACCGTCGTGCCCGCCTCGTCTGAGCCCTCAACCTGGTTCGCGATCGTGTTGATCCTGCGCATCGCGGTTACACGGTCTTCGATCGCGAAACTCTGCGTCAGGACAAACTCATGTGGCAGGCGCAAGAGACCGTCCAATGAGCCCGGAGCGGTGAACGGTGGGTATTCCTTGATCGACACCATGGCGCCGAGCTTGCCTTCGTCCGGCCCGCGAAGTTCCAGCGCGGATTTGCCGAAAAACAGCTGTCGTGTCGCCAGCACATCGCCAAGGCTCATGCGCGGCAAAGGCATTTCCAGGTCGAGGCCGCCGGCGAGGATCTTCGCCAAAAATTCCGCCGGCTCGGAAAAGAAGCTGTCGCGGCGCTTTACGACGCCGAGAAGACGCGCACCATAAGCCGTGAAATCCTTGACGACGCCGTCGAGAACGTCACGCAGTTCGGCCATCGCCTCTTCGCGGGTTTCTTCCCCCGCGGTACTGATGCGGAACGCATTGAGCGCCTTGTCCACCCAGCCGACGCGGCCGACCATCGGTCGGCGTATGACCGCCAGATACGCCTCGTTGACGAAAAGGTTTTTCGCCCCAAGCTCATCCATGTAGCGGGCGTCGAGCTCGGCCACGAAAGGATTGTCAAAGGCGCCTTCGATCTCCGGCGTCACGTGGCGGCGGATGATCGTCGTGTAGACCGCAAAGCGAGAGGTCGAGAGATTGCGGAACGTCGTGTTGCGGTTGAACATGCGGCTGTTCAACTCGGCCTGGTCCATCGTCTGGAACGGCAGGCCACTGAGCTGGATGACGCCGACGAGAAAGCCGCTCTTCGTCACGATCAGATTGTCATCGACATGGCGAAGGTAGGGGATGTGCATCGCCGCGGGCTTTTCACGCCGGCGCTCGCGACCAAATTTCAGGTCGGCATCGAGGCTCATGGCGAATAGCTCCTCGCCCCCCAGAAGGTAAGGTTCGCCACCGCTCCGCGCTTAGAGACGCGCCGCTCGAAAATATGAAAGATGTAGGGGTCGCGCTGGCACAGATATGCGCTGACCAGATGCACAGCGCCGAACACGCCAAGGCCCAGCATGAAACTGCTCGTGGCAATGAAGCAGATCACCGCCAGGATGCCATTCAGAGCGAAGACCTCATAGCGCACCCCCCATTTCATCGGGGGGCGCGTCAGCGGCAGGCTGACCGGCTCGACATAGACTTCCTCGTCGTCCATGTGTCAGCCGCCTCCTGCAGTGGATCGAACCGCATCCACCAGCTGGGCAGCGCCGAAGATAAGAGCGATGCCGATGATGATGGAAAAAGCCATCATCCACGCCAGCCGGCCCGTCATGGCTAGGAAGCCGAGAAAACACACCGCGATGATGGCGAATGAGCGCGCTATGTTGCCCTGCAGAACGCCGACGAACCACTCCAGCACATTTTCGACTGGTGCCGCCGACTGCGCATACGCAGTGGCTGGCGCGAGAGCTATTCCGACCGCCGAGGCCAAAGCTAGTTTCAGGGCAAATTTGCCCGCTTTCCCGTATTCCACCCTTGGCTCCTTTCAGTTGCCGAAATCCATGACATGACCATCCTGCCAAGCGTCCTCGCTTGCTGGCGGAGCGGCCGCGAGCGTCTCGGATTTGGTCAGGGCGGACTTCTTCACCACACCGCCGAACTTCCAGCGGTTCAGTATTTTCACGATGTATTCCGCCGTCTCCGGATTCACCGGAATACCCTGCGCCTTGTAGACGCTGTTGGGACCGGCGTTGTATGCCGCCAGCATCAGCAGCGGATCTTGGAATTCGTCATAAAGTGACTTCAGATAGCGAAGGCCAGCCCGGACATTTGCCTGTGTATCGCAACGGTCGCTCACCCCTAGATCGGCCGCCGTGCCCCGCATTAGCTGCATGATTCCCAAGGCTCCGGCCTTCGAGGGACCCTGACTGGCGCCGAGATCGCTTTCGGCCCATGCAATTGCCTCGGCCAGATCGGCGTCGAACCCTTCCTCTTGTGCGATTGAACGCACAAGTTGGGAGACCTCAGCACGATTTACGGTCTTACACGCTCCCGGCGTTTGCGCCCCAACCGCGGCGAAGGCTTGCGCCGGCGTTGCAAAGGCGACTGCCACGCGATCTGATGCCATGTCCTGGCCGAGCGCATTGAACGGGATCGTGGCGCCACACAGGGTTAGCAGGAGAGCGAATCGAGTGTTCATAGTGTCGCCAAAATTTAACACTTTACTATGGCTACACGCAGCCCTAGTAAAGTGTCAACACGATATCGATGCAAGGACGGATTTCGATGAAACAGACGGCCCTTTGCACGGTCTTGCTGCTCCAGGGCACCTTGGCTCATGCTGCCGGCGCCGACGCCCCGAGCGCCTTCGCGCAGCCGTCAGAGCAATACCTGCTCCAGTTCGCGAAGCCGGGCGAGAAGGTGTTCGTCTACGAGCGCTACGATGCAAAAGGCGCGCTCTTTCAGCGCGGTGCGGTGCCCCTCATCTCGCCGGTCAAGGTGCCGTCGGCGACCGAGCGCGTCATCAACGGCGTGACGTATCGACTGCGCGGCCTTCAGGCCTGCCCCAAACCGAAGATTACGTACAAGACGCAGCAATGGGACTGCACGAAGGCCGCGCAGGACTATGAAGAGGCAATCTACAACGATCGTGCATCTGTCGTGCTTTGCAAAACGCTTGTGCTGCAAAGCAAGAAGGGTGAACCCGACGCCGTGTCGTGTTTCTCTCTCGTGGGTGCGGGCAACGCAAACGACCCGCACAACGTCGCCTACGACGATGACGAAATGGTTTTTTTCGATATGGCGGCGATCGGACGTAACAAGGACGGCAAGTCGCTGCGCCCCGATCTCGAGCATTCCGCCGACCTCGGTGGACAGTTCCAGGAATGAAGCAGGCGAGCTTCGCAGTGCTGGCCGCATTTGGTTTGTGCGCTTCGGCCCAGGCCCAGTATGCATCCGAGCCTGCCGTGCCAACGCCCTTGGCGGTATCGAAATCGGCTCAACTGCTGACCGGAGATACCTGGCGTGACGGAGATCACCTTTTCCGCCTCTATGGCGTCCAGTCATGTCTTCGAGGCACGTCAGCTGAAGAGCCAAATGGTAACAAAATCGATTGCGGGAACACCTCGCTGGCGCACCTTGCTGCGCTGTTCGATAGCGCGGCGGTTACATGCCAGCCAATCGGCTACGCCCTGGACAAGGCGGTTTTTGTCGTGTGCGGTGCGCAGCTGAATGGCGAAACGATCGACGTTGGCACCGCGCTCATAGCGACCGGATACGCGTTTGCCGCAATGACAGCAAAGGGCAAAGCCGTCAATGAGAACTACCTCGTCGCGGAAATCAACGCTAAGATGAAACGTGCGGGTTTGTGGGGCACGACGTTTCAGCATCCTGTGCAACTGCTGCTGAGCCAAGGGTTGGAGAGACAACAATGAAGCAAGATGATGAAGCGCACAGATATTACTATCCCGTGGAAGGACGCGGTGACGGTGCTATTGGTGGAGCCGCTGCATTCATCGCGATCATATTGGTGCCGGCAGGACTCTATGCGGCCTGGAATACCGTGGCCTCATGGATTTCAGCGCTCTTCTCCTAGGACTGCAGTTTCGCGAAAGAACCGAGCAACGCGCGAAAATCGTCGACATCAACCTCGCACCAGTCATGAGCCGTCAGCCGTTGAAAGTAAGCAGCCTTCATTTTAATTTCCGCGATAGTGGCTACTGGAGCAATGGCAGCACGCCGTCGCACCGCGGCCTCCTCCGCCATCACCGCGTCCAGTCTCTGACCCAACAAGATCGCGTCCTTCCCCCTCGGCCTCCATCGCTTGCTTGCCGATACGTTCAAGCTCGGCGACGCTCTGACGATGTTCCGCAATCAGTTTCGCGACGTCTTCAGCCGCTTCCATCTTTCCATTGCTGCAGACCTGTTGAAGAGGCATCGTCATCGCCCTGGCGTTCTTCGGTCACATACTGGTACCTCTCGAAATGAGGAAAAAAAGGGATGACACCATCCCTTTTTTGAAGCGACCAATTCTGCGAGACAGGGGTGGGGGGCGCCTGCTTAGAGGAACTGGCTTCCGATGTTTCGTGCCCTGGTGGTCGAAGACCAGACACTAATGCGTCTGGCACTGATGAACGAAGTGCAAGCGAGCTTCGAAAAATGCGTCGTCCTGGGCGCTGAAACGCTGACGATCGCCACTGCCGAGCTTCAAAACAATCATTTTGATCTGGTCGTCATCGATCCTGGCTTGCCCGGCTTTGATCCCACCTCACAGGGCGATCGCGTCGCAGTCGTCGACAAGATCATCGAGGCTTCACCCAGTGCAATTCATATTGTCGTCACCGGTTCCGACAACCGTTGCGAAGCAGATGGCTTTCGGCAAATTGGCGCTGCCGCCTATCTCGGCAAGACCGGTCTTGCGCCCGGCGTGTTCAGCGACGTGCTCGACGATATTTCCACCAAGGGGTTCGCCTTGCGCCTTTCGCGGGTTGTCATGACCAAACCCGATTACCGATTTTCAGTTCTTACACCGCGCGAGCAGGAGGCCATCGACATGATGGCGCACCGCGCACCCGGCGTGAAGCGCAAGGAGATCTTTTCGCTCATGGCCGATCGGCTCGCCATTGATGCCAACTCGGCCGAGAAATACTACAAGCAGGCTCGCGCCAAGCTCATGAGGCAAGGTCATCCGCTACCACATGGGCTATGATCGCGATGGCCTCTCTAACCGTTCATGGAATCAAGGTTCCCGTTGAACCGCAGGATGTTTCGCCGGTAATCTGGCGAGCGCTTCAAAGCCAGAGCTATGAGGCGAAGGAAGCGAAGTGGATCTTCAGGGCGGTCAAGGCGCGCGATCGCGTACTGGAGCTCGGCTCCGGCATAGGCATCATCACCGCACTGATCGCGAAGATCCCCGGCGTTCAGGTGTGGGCTTTTGAAGCAAATCCCGCAACAGCGGAACTAGCCAAGCGCGTGATAGCGGCCAACGATCTCGACAATGTCACATATTCCCAGGGTATGCTCACAGCGGGCCCGCCGCGGTCCTTCACCTTCTACGTTCGCCGCGACCTTTGGATGTCTTCCACGGACAAAGACCAAGGACCCTACGAGCGCGAACTTTCGATCGTCTCGGCCGACGTCGATCGTTTCATCACCGATCATCGAATAAACGCCCTCGTCATGGACATTGAAGGGGCCGAGAAAGAACTTTTGCGTGATGCCGAGCTGCCCGGCGTCGAGCGCATCTTTCTTGAGCTGCACGACCATCTGTATGGCCTTGACGGCATCCGCAACATCACTCTTGCCCTGGCAGAAAAGGGATTTGCCTACGATCCGCGGGGCTCCCGAGGACCTTGCGTGCTCTTCGCTAAGAACGATGGACCCCGCGAATACGAGGATGTGGAAGATGTTGCGTAATGCTCTCGCCGTCATATTTGCAATGGCCCTTCCGCTCGCTGTTGCGGCCGAAGAAATCCCGCTCGATCCCAACGAAGTGTCGGTTCAAGAGGCCAGCGGCAAGACCATCGCCGTTTTTTCGGTAAAACAGCTGCGGGCAGAGTTTCCGCAACAGACCTATGACACGCGTACGCCCTGGACGAGCGACAGCGAGAAAATCGAATATCGTGGGCCCCTGCTTGCAAACGTGCTTGCCAAGGCTGGAATCACCGCCGCGCAGGAGGTCAAAGTTGTCGCCTATGACAATTTCGTTTCCGATATTCGCATGGACGAAATACGGTCTTATAATCCGATCCTGGCGGTCGAGCGTCGTTGCAACGAGAACGACAAGGCCGGCTCGCTTTGCCCGCCGGGCCAGGATTTCCGTCCGATCAGCATGGTAGAGAAAGGCCCCATCTTCATTGTTTGGCCTTTCGACCAGTTGCCCGCCTCATATGTTCCCGCAAGAAACTCGATCTGGGTGTTTTTCCCAGTCATCCTGCGCGCCACGCGATGAAGTTCTTCAACGGCCGTTTGCTTACCGTTCTGCCGTATCTCGGTATGGCGGCAGCGCTTGGCCTGAGTGCGTGGACATTCATCCAATCGAATTGTTACCGTCAGGAGACGGATGCCATCCTCAACCAGACCTTCGAGATTCAGTGGCGCGCGGCACAGATTCGCGAGCGCCTTATACGAGTCTATGGCTATCTTCGCATTGCCGACCAGACGGGCAAGCTTGATGCCGACATCGATCGGCAAATGGCGCTGGTGAGCGTCAACGTCGCGCAGTTGGAAAACCTGCCCTATCTGAACCGCTTTTTTCCCGATCATGACGCCGCACTCCTGGGCGAGGTTCGCCAGACCCTCGAACAGAAAATCGCACCCCTTGTGTCGGCGCGCAAAAACTACACTCAGGCCATTGCCGACATGGCCAAGCTGGAACAGTCAATTTACGAGATTTCCAGCTCCACCGTTGATCACAGTGCCACCTTGCAGCAGACCGCCAGCATCGACATTGCCGCCTCACGCAACTGGTTCATCTTCGCCATCGCGCTTGGCCTAGGTGCCACCTTCTATCTCGTTATCCATCAGCGCTATTCCTCAGCCAACCGCCGCGACCAGCATATGCGCTCGTTCGCGTCGCTCTTTGCGCATACGACCCGATCGCGTGTTACAGCCCTGAGGCTGTTCCTTGAGCATTCACAGCCAAATAGGCAGCCGAGCAGCGAAATGCTTGAGGCGGCGCGCAACGCCGCAACGGAACTGGAATCGATCACCAATAGTGTGCTCCAAATCGCATATGCGCCACAAGATTCCAGCACTGCGCCGCTCGGCCGACTGCTAGAAGATATAATGGGAGAGCGCAGCGGTTTGGTGCAAATCCGGATCGATTCCAAAGCGCATTTGCACCCCGTGCCCTCGGCGCCATTCGGATTGGTGGTGAACGAGCTGATCGAAAACGCTCTGGCAGCTTCGTCGGGCGTCAAAGACGCCCGAGTTCTTGTCTCCGCGACAGTCAAGCGACACCCCTTCCTCCCGCGCACCTATCTAGTGCTTGAAGTGGCCGACAAGGGCTCAGGCATGCCGCCCGCGATCGCTGCAAAAGCGACCAACCCTTTTTTTTCAACGCGAGCCGGGAACCATACTGGCCTTGGCCTGACCGCATGTTCGCAGATGGTCTCGACGCTCAGGGGAAAGCTCATCATCAACAGCGCTCCCGGCGTCGGTACAACCGTAGTGGTCAGAATTCCGCTGGCCTCCGCCGCAGCCAGTTTTTGGCAATCGTTTCGCAAGTACGGGCGAACGAAGGAACACTCGTGGGGCGGCTAGGTGTCAGTTCTCCGCTAGAAGGGTAATGACGCTGGATCGGCTCTCGAATGGAAGGCTACCTCTCCGGCTGATCGGAAACAGGTGGGTCAGTTGTTGGCGGGATCTTTTCGGAAAAGAGGAAGGTCGTTGGATCAAGTTTCAACGCCTTGGCGATCGCGGCAATCGTGTCCACGCTGATGTCGCCGCTCGCGCGTTCCAGTTTCGTGAATGTCGCCTCCGCCACGCCGATGAGTTCGGCCATCTCATAGCGGTGCAAAGTACGTCGTTGTCGCTCAAAATCGATGATGTGCGCCAGCCGCTTGCGGATCGCATTGCCGTCCAACCGATGCGCCCATTCCGGAACTTTCTTACCGCCGGCGAGCAGTCCTGCAAAAGACACTTGCAAGCCGTTTGCCATGATCTGCAGCGTCGTCAATGTGACATTATTTTTCTGACGCACAGTCTGAATATAGGTTCGGTAGGCGAGTTTCTCGCCTTCGGCGGTCCGAAAGAGCTCGGCCATGTGCATATGGGATAGGCCACGTTTAGCTCTCTCCCGCTCAAGCATCAGAGCGATGTTAGCGCGCAACGGGTTGTTGACCACGCCCGCATCGTCTCGTTTCATAAATCGGTGTAGGCGCACAAACCTGCCTTTTCGATCTGTCCTTTTTCGCGCGGATCATCCATAGTAAACTATCAAAATCCGTAGCGAGGAAAAGGCTATGACCATACTCAAATTCCTTTTGGTGGGTGCCGTCGCCATCGCCGGCGCCGCAGCTCTTCCATCCCAATCAAAAGCGTCGGAATGGGGCTGTCAGGTCCTCCTATGTCTGTCCGGCGACTGGCAAGGTACCCCCTCGTGCCACCCACCAATTTACAAGTTGATTGCGGCGATGGAAGCCCCGGGTTTTAACTGGCCGACCTGTCCGCAAGCCAACTCCAGCGCGGCCAGATTTGAGAAGTATGAGGATTGTCCGTCTGGCTGGCAAGCAGTTGGTAGCTACGAATCCGATCGGCCGGGCATAGGTCAAGAACGGAACATCTGCCGCATCGCGTCCGACAGGCTCTCCTTGCCCGTCGTTTTCAAAAACAACGCCCTCGGCGGGCATCATGGAGACGGATCACGTCAGGTCCAAATCGAAATCGACGGTAAGGTGGTTGCGGCAACAATCCAGACCGTGGGGAACGATCGAGGGCATTCCCTTGGTAATGGCCCTACCTATTACACCATCGCTCGGCCCATGCGCGGAAAGCCTTGGTTCATCGAGTATAACGACGCGAACGGCGTGCGCCAGAAAAGCTGGTTCAATCTCAACATGCCATAAGCCAAACGATCACGCAGGACGAGGCATATGAGGTCACAATTCAGGGAGGTTTGTAGTGTTCAAGGCGCTTCTCCTGTCCACTGTGATTATGAACACAGGCGCAGTGTTGACGGCGGCTGGTCAGAGCGACAAGCCGCGATCAAGTATGGACAATCCTATGTGGCCCACTTCACTGAAGTGGGACTGCAAGACCGCTGCCAAAATCGTGTGTGAGCGTGATGGCAGTTGCTCAGTGGCTGAGGACCACACCGGATTTGTACTGAACTACGGCAGCAACGAAGCTGAGTTCCCGGCCAGCAATGTCAGGATCAAACGCCACTATCAACAGACCGTGCAGGCAAGCCCTTTGCAGCAGGAAGTTAAAGTCGAACTGGCCGACAATCGCGTTCTTTGGCTGACGGCCGTGGATGCCAGCCGCACTTATTCGGAAGCGTGGGTCGGCGCACTGAGTGAGTTGAAGGGCGGCGCGGTACTCATGGAATCCGAGGGCGTCTATTGCATGCCGCACAAGTGAGTGCGCCGAGAGAGCAGGCGAGCGAAGCCGCTATGGTCTGACCTGGGGCGCCGCCCCCGGGCGTTTCAGAAAAGTTCAGGGGCTTCCCGTGCAATATCATCAGACGATGGGGCGGTCGAGCCGACCTAACGAGACGCAAGAGCTCGTTGCTGCCGCCCTACGCGATGCCGCGAGCACGGGCAACTGACCCATGGACCTCAGGATTTTCGATTTCGAGCACGGACAGTGCTCGCATATCGTCACCAGCACCAACAGGCACATCCTGATTGATGCGGCCACAACTCGACCACCAATTGGCGGCCGTCGACCTATCTGCCGCCCGGGGCTTACCCAAATCGACAAACTCATTATTTCGAATTTCGACGAACACCATGCGAGCGACCTGCACAACCTGGTTGAGGCCGTCAGCATAGGAACTTTGATGAAAAATCCCTCGGTGTCGCCGCAGAACCTCCGGCACCTGAAGGAATTTGGAGGATTCCACCGACTCAAGCTGCCAGCCTTAGGCGGCTTGGGGGATACCCGAAGTACTCCCGGAACGATCGCGAAAAGTGTGATGGGTTGTCGAAGCCTGTCTCGATTGCAATTTCAAGCATCGGTGCTTGCGTCTCAAGAACGAGCCGTTTTGCACGCTCCAAGCGCACTATCCGGTAAACCGCCGCGGGTGAAGAGTGCAGTTTTGTATGGAAAAGGCGTTCGAGCTGGCGTCTGGATAAGCCGATCTCCGCAGCCAACCGCGAAATCGGTACGGCATGTTCGGTGTAGCTTTCCATGAAAATGAGAGCTGCCTTAATCCGCTGATCAGTGCCGCCATAAAGCGGCGGACTTCCAACTTGTACGTGAGAAGCCGGTCTTGCTCTGTCGATCTGAAGAAAGTTCAGGGCGTTCCGTTCCGCCCTCGCGTTGATGTGTCGCCTCACTATTGTTGCGGCCATGTCGGCGACACCACTGCCACCAACACATGAGCCTCTCCGCCGATCTAAATGGAATAGGCGATCTGGACGCGCCTGTTGATCCGGGAATCGCATCTGGAACTCGGCAATGGAGCCAGCTCACACAGGTGCTATGGCCACGCAAGAGGCCGGCTTCCGCTAATATGAATGTTCCCGTGCATATGCCGATTAACGGGATCCGAGCGTTACCAGCCTGCTTTAGATAATCTATGGTCGCAGCATCAACAGGTTCCGCCACTCTGAGAAGACCCCCTACCACAACTATGTAGTTGAATTTGGTAGGATCCGTGAACCGGGAGGTAGGGGTCACCTCGACGCCGCAGCTCGAGATGATCGGGTTCCTTATGTTCGCCAGCACCTCCCAGTCGGCGAAAACACGTCCGGATTTATCCAGAACATCACTCGCTAGGCGAAGTGTATCCACAAACAAGGCAAAGGCCGAAAGAGTGAAGGACCGGGATAGGATAAAGCCTACAGTCAATTTTGACTCTTGCATCCGGCGCGGTCCTTGTCAGCACGTCAATGTCGGTTCAGCAAATCTAAACAGTACCGAATGGTGAGCTCAGTTGTGGGTCGATGTTATCGGAAACGGCGAACGTCGGGGTATGCAGTCCGGATTGCTAGCCCTTCCCGAGAGCCCTCCCTATGATGTTTCCTTGGAACGTCCGTGCATCTGGTATCCCGAAACGATCGAGCATCGACTTAATCAACTGCTGCGTTTCCGTCCTCGCGGTTCGAGAGTTCCAGTCGCCGATGCATTGCATGACGAAGTTCAATAATCGCCTCGCTTTCCACCGTCGAATGAATCTGATTTTCGCGCATGGTTCGCGTCCCGTTCTTGAACTCGGCTATCGAGACGACCAAGCCGCGTCCCCTGATTTGTCGCGAATTCCCCTAACTTCAGAGCTTTCTTCCGAATGCGCACCTCACCTGCGCAAAAGCTCCTGCCAAGAATTCGCGATGATGACAGACGCCACCGGCACGGAACAGCAAGTAAGACGTGCAATTGGGCCAGTTACCACCGCTAAAGCGAACAGCGACAGACTGGGGACGAACACATCGGTTCTGCGAGGGCTGCAATACCGAACTGCTGCGGGGTCGATGCCAGATTGTTTATCGATGCAGATGCCAGGCGTCCGACCCCGCGCTTCTATTCGATCATTCAGTCCCGACGGAAGCATCAAAAACCATAAAGTATTTCTTTATAGTCTCAGTCTGCTTCCAGACGCCGTTGAATCCAGAAGGCATGAAGAAGCTATCTCCAGCCACGAACGTTTCTTCCCGTCCGTCATGATGGATGATGGTGACGGATCCTTCGATCACATGCATGAACTCGTCCTTCGGATAGTTATCGATCTTCTCGCTGTACGCAGTAGCTTCCGAAACCCCGACGCGTACCTGTCCCCCTGATCGATCGCCGCCAAAAAACTTGTGTCTGCGAACCTTTGCTTCTTTCCCCGCAAGCACACGGTGAGCCGGGATATTTTCCCAATCAGAAAGGCCTTGGACATCGTCCCCGTTGGGTGAGAGACGGATAACACGAAGATTTGACATGCTAAGCTCCTTTGCAATTTCCTAGCGCAAGATGAGGGCTAGGACGGTAGATTTGGCGAGCACGAACTGTTTAGCGCCCGACGGGCGCGTGTAGGCGTTCGCGATCGATCCGAACGAGTGTTTCTTATGCTCACGTTCGGGAATACGAGATAGCCGGCCAGCTAGTGGGATTATTCTGCCAAAGATCAGAGAGGAACGCTCTGACCGATGACGTTGACGATCAACGAGGCACTGGGCTGAAAAAACATCGCCAAACGGTTGACGGAACGGGATTTGCCCGCAGCGAGTCGCACGCGTTCTTCCAATGGTGTAATTCCATAGAACGACTTGTAGGCCTTGCCAAACCACGACGCCGACGAGTATCCGCACGCAACTGCTATGTCAGAGAGAGGAAAGGCAGAATTCAGCAGCAGCGACTGAGCTTTCTGTAGCCGTAACGCAGTGTAAAACTTTCCCGGCGAAACTCCAAATTCGGCTTCAAATTTGCGATGCATTTGCCTGAAAGATATGTTAGCCCGCGCGGCAATGTCCTCTAGTGGGAGGACGACGGATGTTGCCTGGCGCATTGCATCCACAGCTGCGAACAGCCGCTTGTCGCGAACCAGGAGACTGGTATCGGCGTCTTTGAGAAAGAAATGTTGCCGAACAAGTTGCGCTACTTCCTCACTTTCAAATTCAGATAAAAATTCGAGCATCATATCCAGTACGGCCATACCGCCACAGCAGGTAAAAATTCGCCCGCTTCGTTCAATGCCAGAGCCGCGAAAGTCGACGTCCGGAAAGAGCTCTCGCGCGCTTTCAAGGTCATCCCAATGGATTGTAGCCCGCTTGCCCATTAGTAAGCCTGCCTCGGCAAGTAGCAAAGGCGCAGTATCGACCGCAAGTATCCACGCGCCATGCCGATGAGCAGCTCGCAGCCAGTTAAAGAGCTTGTCAGACCGAGCCTCCTCGGGAAAGTAAGATACATTCAAAAAAACAATTTCAGCGGGCGCAACAAGCCCGTCAATTTGCGACTGAGCTTCTAAGGTGAAGCCATTACTAGCGCGGGGTGAACCAGACTGAACCCCTCTGATCTTCCAGTCGAAAGCCCTCCGGCGATGGACCAGGTTGGCAAACCGCAACGCTTCAAGAAAGAGAGTAGCTGTCAACATAGAGAAGCCATCCGCTAAGACGACATCAACCATGGTGCTCTTATTCGTTAGCTCTGTCTGAAGACGGTTTTCCATTCGCAACCTAGATGAAACGGCGAGAGCTGAACGGGGTTAGATCGTAGCTACTACGTCCCATAACAATCAAGTCGCACATTGTCTTTCCGATGATCGGCCCTATGCCAAAGCCGTGGCCACTCAGACCTGCAGCGACGAACAGACCACTCGGGTGCTGCAATTCATCCAGGACCGGCAGCTCGTCAGGCATGTAGTCAATGTAACCAGCCCACGCTCGATCATAGGAAATAGGGCCAGCCCCAGGATATTCCTCCAGGAAAAGTCTAGCTGCCTTCCAAAGGCCCCTCAAGTCGGGTTTAGGATCAAGGGTGCGATGAGTTGTGAAGTCGGAAAACTCTCCTGTGAGGCTCTGCAGCAGCGGTTTGCCAATACTGAACCGAACATTTCGCCAGTTGCGTCGTGCAAGCGGTAGAAACCTGAAGCCAGTGGTCAGGCTTTCCAGCATGAGATCATGGAAGCCATCTTCTGCAACTGCAATATTCAAGCGGCCGTCGGGACGTTGACGATAGGCGCACTTGCCCCAAACGACGAGCTTCCGTATTTCAATAGGAAGCACACCTGTTCGGCCCACAGAGCCGCGTATCCACAGGCTGGGGTGGAAGACGCCAAGAGGTTTCAAAAGGCGACTAGTCCACGCTCCGGATGCTAGGAGGATTGTCTCGCATTCTAGTCGACCCTGCTCTGTTTCCACTGCACACACCGCCCCGTTTGTGGTCTCGATCGCCTTGACCGCAGTGTAGTCCATAATGACAGCGCCGTTTCTCGCAGCCCCTCGCGCGAAGGCTGGTGCCGCCTTTTCGGGCTCCGCATTCCCATCTGTTGGTGTGAACATGGCTCCGTCGCATTTGCTGGCATCAAAATGTGGCAGCAAGTCACCAACTTGGCCCCTGGTAAGGAGTTCGGTCGTGAGACCGAACTCCTTAGCTATGGGAAGGAAAGCTTCAGATCGTTCCCTCATCCCTTTGTCGTAGATGACCCGCATCTGTCCCTGCTGTCGCCAGTCGACGCTTTCGCCCAGCTCCTTTTCGATGCCTCTCCAGATGTCAAGGCAGTCGAGCATCATCGGAATCTCGCTCGGATCCCGCCCTTGGCTCCGAACAGCCCCCCAGTTACGGCTGGATTGCTCTCCCGCTATCCGCCCTTTCTCCAAAAGGGCAACGCGCTTACCAGCCTTGGCGAGATAGTAAGCGGCCGTCGTACCAACAATGCCGCCACCCACCACTACGGCGTCATACTGGGCCTTCATTGAGCGGCCGCCCTAGAGGCTGACTCCGGATAGTGCTCGTCAGCGAAGCCACGCGAGATGAAACCATCCCGTACACTGCAGTTAACTTCAGTTCGCGAGCGTTCTTCGGGCGGGCCGAATCCAGCGCCACCCGGCGAAATAAGTCGAACGGCGTCGCCCTTAGCCATGATCCTGTCAACGACGAACATTTCAAGTTCTTCGACTTCTCCATCGGCTCGATGATATTCGAGCGAGGAGCGCCCACCATCCCCACCCCCGAAGATGCCCGGGGCGGGGCTCTTTTTGCCGTCGGCCTTCGTCGAGACCGACACCCCGTCCACTAGCGAGCCGATGTCCCGGATTATGGCAGCACCTCCCTGGGTTCTACCGGGGCCGACGGTGTCCGTGGCAAGACCATATTCACGGACGATAAGCGGGAATTCGATTTCCAGTGACTCTGCTGGAGTGTTTGAAGTATTGGTGGTCCCCACCTGCGTTCCGTGCATGCCATCCTTATGAAGCGTGGCGCCTACGCCGCCCGCTACGGTTTCGACGTAAACAAAGGGCTCACCGGACTTACGCATCCCGTAAAATGCCATCCCAGTGTTAATATCGGCCGATGGAGCGACTGCACGATCTCGAGGCAGTACCTGTGCAAAGGCAAGAGTGATTGCACGAACAACGCGTTGCGCGGTATATTCGCGGTTGCCAATAGCTGCTGGAAACTTCGGATTTAAGATTGTTCCCACTGGCGCGTTGATACGAACAGGTTGAAACATACCAAAGTTTGCAGGAATGCTCGGATCAACCATCATATTGATACCGCAGAAGGCTGCAGCCAAGAGAGGATACTGGCCCATATTGATAGCGCCTTTGGCTTGTGTGTCTGTGCCTTCGAAGTCTAAGGTAAGGTCGCCATCTAGAATTCGAACCGTAAGGCAGATTTTCTTCCGCGGACCGGGGACGCCTTCATCGTCAGTCCAGGCAATAGATCTGTACTCACCATTTGGTAGCTCTTGCAGCCGCTGGCGCATCCGCCGCTCGGTGTACGTCAGAAGATCGGCCATGCTTTTCTGTACACGTGCAAGGCCGTGTCCGCTCGACAGCTTGCGCAGACTCTCCGCACCTTGGCTATTTGCAGCAATTTGTACCTTGAGATCGAGAATTCGCTCCATAGGATCGCGCGTATTGTGGGCGATCATGTAGAGGAGATCTTCATCAAGTTGACCTTCCCGCACGATCCGAACATGAGGGATGCGAATCCCTTCAGCAAATACACTTGTCAGGATGTGGTCCGTGGAACCAGGGATAACTCCCCCAACGTCCGAATGGTGACCAATGTTGCCAATGAAATATTCAATCTTGTCGTCAATGAATACTGGGGTGATGATCGCAATGTCATTATTGTGGGAACCGCCAGCGAGGTAGACGTCATTGCATATGAACACATCACCCTCACGAATATCCTCCAACTTGCGGGTTTTTAGCAGCGTTTCAACGCCTCCCATCACGCCAGACAGAAGCATCGGAATGTAGAGAGCCTGGCAAATAAGCCGGCCCTTCTTGTCGAAGATCGCCACGGAAGCGTCTTTGCGCTCCTTGATGTTCGTCGAGAACGAAGAGCGGATGAGAGTATTCATGACTTCGTCGGTTATCGACAAAAGGCGATTGTTGAATACTTCCATGTCAATTGCATTGATCTCAGTCATGCGTCCAGCCTTTTCCGGGTCAGAATGATGTTGCGCCAATTGTCGACTCTCGCGGTCCAGGTGGCAGGTAGGACCGTTGTGGCCGTAAGTTCTTCGATAATGGCAGGGC
The DNA here is from genome assembly GCF_040318115.1 of Mesorhizobium sp. M1312. Lineage (NCBI taxonomy): Bacteria > Pseudomonadati > Pseudomonadota > Alphaproteobacteria > Hyphomicrobiales > Phyllobacteriaceae > Mesorhizobium > Mesorhizobium sp. M1312. Next base: position 80,176 of record NZ_JAMYLQ010000008.1, read on the forward strand.
CACTAATCGTCGCGTCGACCGGGAGGCGAGCGCGGTCGAACACCACTGCCTCAGTCCACCCGCCATTGTCGTCGCCCATGTGCACGGACCTCGTGCCAAGTGTTGCGTCCTCGACGGTAGAGGTGACCACCGGCGGCTCTTCAAGCGGGTTCGCTATTTTTCCGATTGCTTCGACGCGCGCATTGACAATCTCGATATCACGATCTTCAACGTGGTAGCCATAAACGTCATCGTTTACATGGTAGAAGGCGCGAATGAAGGCTTCTTTGTCGTCCGTGTCTGCCTCTACGCGAACTTCGAAGTTCTGTCCGATGTACCGGGCTTCAATTACTCGTATGTATTGTCTCAGCTGATCCGGAACTCCTTCGCTGACCAACCACTCTTCTGCTTCAGCGGTCAGTCGCGCGGCTTCCTTAAGGACTTCCCCCCAGCTTTCCTCGGACAATGCGATCACGTGTGACTTAACAAAACTGCGCGAAACGTCCGAAAGCAGCACCCCGCGAGCACACATCGTTCCTGGCGCCTCAGGCACGAGCACGGTGGGAATGCCCACCTCGTCCGCCACGAAGGTCGCATGCAATGGACCCGCCCCACCAAAGGCGACCAGAGCGAAGTCCTTCAGGTCGCAGCCGCGCTCGACCGAAATCGACCGGATAGCGCGCGCCATATTTGCCACTGCAATACGCAGGATGCCATCAGCTGTCTCGTCGGCCGAGGCACCTATCTTCGCTGCGATATCCGCTATTGCCCCTTTGGCTGCTGCTTGGTCGACTGGCATGGCACCGTTGAGGAGAGCAACAGGATTCAGCCGTCCCATGTGAAGATTAGCATCGGTTATGGTCGGCTCGGTGCCTCCGAGCATGTATCCCACTGGACCTGGCACTGCCCCAGCTGAATGAGGGCCTGCCTTGAGTGCTCCAGCATCGTCAACCCATGCTATAGATCCGCCGCCGGCGCCGATGACATGGACATCGACCATAGGGCAGCGAACAGGATAGCCCGCTACCTCCCGAAGCGGCGTGTACGCTCCTCTCCCGTTAAGGATCAAGGAGACATCTGTGGAAGTTCCTCCGACGTCAAAGGTCACCGCGTTGGGAAAGCCTGCGGCTAAGGTTACCTGCGCAGATCCAACAACTCCCGCTGCTGGACCGGACAAGCATGTACGGACAGGGTATGCCTTAGCGGTGTCCATCGACATCAGGCCCCCGTTTGAATGTACCGTGTGCGGAACGGCGCGGATGCCTAATGCCTGAGTCCGCCGCATGAGACGATCGAGATAACCGGCCATCTTAGGCGTCAGGTACGAGTTCATAACGGTGGTAGAAAAACGTTCAAATTCGCGGAATTCCGGCTGCACGTCGGAGCTCAGGGAAATTGGAACGTTGGGTAGTTCCTGCTGAAGAATTTCTCCGGCCCGCTTTTCGTGCCCGTCGAACCGATAGGCGTGGACGAAGCAGACTGCAACTGCGGCTACGCCCGCCTCCCGGAATTTGGCCGCGGCCGCGCGTACCGCGTCCTCGTCGAGGGGGATTATCTCGTCGCCATCCGCAGTAAACCGCTCGGCGATCTCAAGCCTTAACCAACGTTCCACCAAAGGAGCAGGTCTGTGGATAGAATAGTCGTAAAGATGCGGCCGCTGCTGACGGGCAATCTCCAAGGTGTCTCTGAAACCCTTTGTTGTGATAAGGCCGGTCAGAGTCCCCTTCCGCTCGATTATCATATTGGTCGCGACGGTTGTGCCGTGCCCGAAGTGGGCAATGGTGGCAGGATCGACACCTGCCGCAATCACCTGCTTTAATCCATTCTCGATCGCCTCTGACGGGTCATGAGGCGTTGAGGGAGTTTTGAAATTGTAAACTTCGCCCGTATCTTCATCTATGAGCGAGAGATCGGTGAACGTTCCGCCGACGTCAACGCCGACCCGAAATTGCTTCTGTGCCATAATAGTCCCGAACCTGATTGCAGCGCCCCAAGAAATTTGGGTTACGCTATGATTTCCGATCCTGCAGTGAGCGACAGCACGATTCTGGCCATTCGATAGCGGAATCTGGTCAACACGACAGTGCGACGTGCCGCCATGTCCGAGCTCAATAGGTCCCTGCTGCGGAACTGCGTCCGCGCGTCGACGCAGTAGCTATGTCCATATAATTCCATAAAATGGCAATTTACTAAGTTCCCCACCTGGTTCAGCGCGCCGAATATCCCTGACTTGAACAGGAGATAGCGGCTATGCCTGTCAGTACCTCCCTATCGAAGGGTTTGCAGGTAGCTCATTTTACAAAGTTCAAGCGGGGCGGCCAACGTTTGATCTGAGGCAGCGTCGGGGGAAGTCATGTCTGGATCGACTAAACTGACTGACACCAAAAATAGAGCGAGAGAGGGATCCCACATGAATAATAGAGAATACCTTCGCAACTTCATCGGCGGTGAATTTGTTGAAGCAGTGAGCGGCGAACGTTACGAAATTATCAATCCTTCCGATGAGACGATTATTGCTTCCGCCCCTCAGTCAGGCGCCGCTGATGTTGAGATTGCTGCGAAGCGGGCGAGGGACGCATTCAAGGATTGGCGGGATACGACGCCGTCAGAACGTTCCAACATCCTACTCGAGTTGGGTAGCCGCCTCAGCGAAGGCAAGGACCGCCTAGCTCAGCTTGAGATGTTGAATGTTGGCAAGCCCTTAGCGATGGCTAAAGGCGAAGTCGACATTGCAATCGATAATCTCAAGTTCTTTGCAGGCGCTGCAAGGGTTCTCGAAGGCAAGTCCGCTGGTGAGTATCTTCGCGGCTATACATCGATGATCCGTCGCGAGCCTATTGGCGTCATCGGGCAGATTGTTCCTTGGAACTACCCTTTAATGATGGCTATCTGGAAGATTGCCCCGGCATTGGCGGCCGGAAATACGATCGTTCTTAAACCGTCCGAACTCACTCCAGTAACGACTTTTGTGATGGCAGAGCTATGCAAAGGTCTGCTTCCGGATGGCGTGCTGAATATCATCTGTGGAGAGGGGGATCCTGTAGGGTCTTCGATTTCCTCGCACTCCGATATCGACATGGTTGCACTGACAGGCAGTGGTCGATCGGGAAAGCATGTTGCAGCGTCTGCGGCCAACAGCTTTAAGCGCGTACACCTTGAACTGGGCGGCAAAGCCCCCGTTTTGGTTTTTGGTGACGCCGACCTGTCCCTCGTCGCCTCTACGGTCAGAATCATGGGGCTTTGGAATTCCGGCCAGGAGTGCGGCTCTCCCTGCCGGATCATCGCCTCGGAAGGCGTTTACACAAAGCTTCTTGATCTCTTGGGAACTGAGTTGTCATCCGTAGCGTACGGCAATCCCGTGGGCGACGAAAGCATCGCCATGGGACCAGTTATCTCTCGCGAACAACGGAACCGCATTCACGGATTTATCGACCGGGTAGATCCCAAGAACATTCTTGTGGGCGGAACAAGCGTTGCGCAACAGCGGGGATTTTTCGTTGCTCCCACCTTAATAGCGGGCGTCTCTCAATCGGACCAGATCATTCAAAATGAGGTGTTTGGACCGGTCGTCACACTGCAGAAGTTTAGCACCGAGGCCGAAGCCATCAAGTTGGCGAACGATGTCTCTTACGGACTGGCTGCGTCGGTTTGGACACGGGATGTAGCGCGCGCTCACTCGTCCATCAGGAACCTGAATTTTGGAACAGTGTGGGTCAACGATCACCTACCTTTTGTGTCGGAGATGCCTTGGGGAGGCTTCAAGCAGTCCGGATACGGCAAAGACCTGTCCCCATACTCGCTGGAGGATTACACGCAAATCAAGCATGCAATGGTTAAGTTTGCCTAAAGTTTGAAGACGCCACCGAGCGTGTTCTCGTAATCAAAGTAAAAAAGGGGAATGCAATGACTAGTAAGTTTCCAAATGAAATCGTCCATGGCTCAACGCGCAGGCAGTTCCTTAAAACGTCTGCGGTGCTGGGAGCGTCAGCCGTGATATGTGCAGCGTTGCCAAGCATCGCGTCCGCTGGCCCCCTGCGAGGAGGGACGCTTAAGGCGGGTATGGTAGGTGGCGCGACGACGGACAGTCTTGATCCTGCTGTGTGGACTAGCAATGTGCCGACCTTTCTCGGCCGGCATTGGGCGGAGCAACTGGTGGAAGTATCGCCATCCGGTAAGGTAGAGCCTGCTCTCGCAGAAGCTTTCTCGTCTTCGCCAGACGCGATGGTTTGGACTTTCAAGATCCGCAAGGGGGTGCAGTTTCACGATGGCAAGGAGATGACGCCTGCCGACGTGGTAGCTACGCTTGAACGACATTCGGACGCCAAATCCAAATCTGGCGCGCTAGGGCTCTTGGGCGCGATCGACAAGATAAGTGCTGTGAATCAGGACGTTGTTATTTCATTAAAAGCGCCGAATGCGGATTTTCCATATCTGATGGCCGACTACCATCTAATGATCCAGCCAAATGGTGGGAAGGACAACCCGACAGCTGGCATCGGAACTGGCCCATATCACTTTACTGTCAACGAGCCGGGGGTCCGACACGTAGGCGAGCGTTTTGCCAATTATTGGCGCACGGATCGCGGTTTTGCCGATCGGATCGAAATTATCATCATCAACGACTCCTCGGCGCGTATGGCGGCCTTACAGGGTGGTATCGTTGACGTCGTCAACCGCGTCGAGCCGAAGGTCGTCGATTTGATCAAGCGTGCACCTGGGGTGACGATCCGCGACGTAGCGGGTAGAGGTCATTATTTGTTCGCTGCCCACTGCAACACAGCTCCTTTCGACAACAAGGATCTTCGTCTCGCGTTGAAGTACGCAATTGATCGCCAGGAAATGGTAGATAAGATCCTAATGGGCTACGGATCAGTTGGCAACGACACCCCAATTAACAAGTCCTATCCATTTTTCACCGACGCAGAGCAACGGTCATTCGATCCCGATAAGGCAAAGTTTCACTTCAAAAAGTCGGGATACGATGGAGCGATAACATTGCGGACATCCGACGTCGCGTTCCCCGGCGCCGTCGATGCTGCGCAGCTTTATCAGCAGAGCGCTGCGAAGGCGGGGATTACGCTTGATATCAGACGCGAACCGGGAGACGGGTATTGGGCCGAAGTTTGGAACAAAAAGCCATTTTGCGCATCCTATTGGGCAGGCCGACCGACGCAGGACCAAATGTTCTCGACGTTGTATTATTCCAAGGCCGACTGGAACGAAACCCGCTTCTTCCGGGATGACTTCGATAAAATGCTGCTGGCAGCGAGAGGCGAGTTGGATCAGGAAAAGCGCGAAAAGCTCTACGCGGACATGAATGAAATGGTACGTGATGACGGCGGCGCCATCATTCCAATGTTCAACGACTTCATTGACGCGACTGGGCCAAGGGTTGGCGGTTGGGTCGATGACGGGAACCAGGAAATGATGGGAGCCTACGCTCTATCCAAGTGCTGGGTCCAGGCCTAAGCATGATCTTGAAACTGATAGCCCAGCGCATTGCGCTGGGCATCGTCCTGTTGTTGGCCGTTTCGGTCCTGATCTTCGCCGGCACCCAGATCCTGCCCGGCGACGTCGCGCAAGCCATTCTGGGACAATCGGCGACACCGGAGTCGCTTGCCAATCTGCGCGAGCAGCTCGGGCTGAACGACCCGGCCTATGTCAGGTATTTCCACTGGCTCGGCGGCGTGCTGACGGGCGACCTTGGCACGGCAATGTCGAGCGGGCAGGATATCGCGACATCGATCAAGGGCCGGTTGTGGAACACGCTGTTCCTCGCCTTCTGGGCGGCGATTGTGGCCGTGCCGCTGGCGATCATCCTCGGCCTGATCGCGGTGCGCTACCGCAATGGCTGGGTCGACAAGCTGATCTCCGGACTGGCGCTCGCCTCGACCTCCTTCCCGGAATTCTTCATCGGCTACGTGCTCGTCTATTTCTTCGCCGTGAAGTGGCAGATCTTTCCCGGCATCTCGACTGTTTATGACGGCATGCCGTTCGGTGAGCGGATGCAGGCGATCGCGCTGCCGGCGACCTCGCTGACGCTGGTGGTGCTCGCCCACATGATGCGCATGACGCGCGCGGCGATCCTCAATGTCATGCAGTCGGCCTATGTCGAGACGGCGGAACTGAAAGGGCTGTCGGCGTTCAACGTCATCCGCAAGCACGCCTTCCCCAACGCCATCGCGCCGATCATCAACGTCGTCATGCTCAACCTCGCCTATCTCATCGTCGGCGTCGTCGTGGTCGAGGTGATCTTCGTCTATCCCGGCATGGGGCAGTATCTGGTCGACCACGTCACCAAGCGCGACGTCCCGGTGGTGCAGGCGGTCGGCCTGATCTTCGCCGCCGTCTATATCAGCCTCAACATCATCGCGGACATTGGGGCGATCGTCGCCAATCCGCGTCTCAGACATCCAAAGTGAGGGGGCGGGCATGCTCGATATAAGACGCATCCCCATCCCCGCCCTGATCGGCCTGGTGCTGACCGCCCTGTTCGTGCTGGCGGCGATCTTTGCACCGTGGATCTCGCCGCACGACAATGCCGAGATCGTCGGCGACGTCTGGGAACCAATGTCGGCCGCGCATTGGCTGGGCACCGACAATCTCGGACGCGATCTGTTGTCGCGCATGATCCACGGCGCCCGTATAACCCTGTTCATCGCGGTGCTGGCCACCGCGCTGTCGTTCTCGCTCGGCGCCATACTGGGCTTCTCGGCGGCAGTGTTCGGCGGCTGGTTCGACACGATCCTGTCGCGCCTCGTCGACCTGCTGATGTCGATCCCGACCCTGATCATGGGCCTGGTCGTGCTCTCCGTGCTGCCGACGAACCTTGTGACGCTGATCCTGGTCATGGGCATTCTCGACTCGACCCGCGTCTATCGCCTGTCGCGCGCGGTCGCCGTCGACATCAACGTGATGGACTATGTCGAGGCGGCCAAGCTGCGCGGCGAAGGCAGCGCCTGGATCATCTTCCGCGAGATCCTGCCCAATGCGCTGTCGCCGCTGGTTTCGGAACTCGGCCTGCGCTTCATCTATGCGGTGCTGTTCCTGTCGACGCTGTCCTTCCTCGGCCTTGGCGTTCAACCGCCGGATGCCGACTGGGGCGGCATGGTCAAGGAGAACAAGGACGGCATCGTCTTCGGCATAGCCGCGGCACTCATTCCGGCGGGAGCGATCGCGGCGCTCGCCATCTCGGTCAACCTTGTCGCCGACTGGATCCTCAACCGCACGACAAGCCTGAAGGGAGGACGCGGGTGATGGCTGACAGCAACGCGAAGCCCGGACAACCCAAGCCAGGCGTGCTGCTCGATATCCGCAATCTGCGTATCGAGGCCACGGTCTACCCGCCCGGCGAGGCGCCGAAGACCATCACCCTTGTCCATGATGTCTCGCTGACGCTGGAGAAAGGCAAGGTGCTCGCTTGATCGGCGAATCCGGCGCCGGCAAGTCGACGATCGGTCTGTCGTCGATGGGCTATGGCCGCGGCGGCGTGCGCATCACGGGCGGCGAAGTGATCCTCAACGGCCGCGACATCCTGAAGGGCGGCAAGGAAGGCTTTCGCAAGCTGCGCGGCCGCGAGGTCTGCTATGTCGCGCAATCGGCCGCCGCCGCCTTCAACCCGGCGCACAGGCTGATGGATCAGGTGGTGGAAGCCACGCTGCTGCACGGCACGGCGACACGGGCCGAGGCTGAGAAACGCGCCGTCGCGCTGTTCAAGAAGCTCAGCCTGCCAAATCCCGAAACCATCGGCGAACGCTTCCCGCACCAGGTCTCGGGCGGCCAGTTGCAGCGCGTGATGACGGCGATGGCGCTGTGCTCCGAACCAGACCTGATCGTCTTCGACGAACCGACGACAGCGCTCGACGTGACGACGCAGATCGACGTGCTGGCGGCGATCAAGGACGCCATCCGCGATACCCATGTCGCCGCGCTCTACATCACCCACGACCTTGCCGTCGTTGCCCAGGTCTCGGACGAGATCATGGTGCTGCGTCATGGCAGGCTGGTCGAATGGGGCACGACCAACGAGATCATCAAAGATCCGAAAGAGGTGTATACCAAGGCCCTCGTCTCGGTGCACCAAATATCGCATGAGGAGAAGCAGCCGACACCGGCGCCGATCCTGTTAGTCAAGAACGTTACGGCGGCTTATGGAAATGGCATCGTCAAGGTGCTGAAAAGTGTGTCCGTCGACATCCATCCCGGCCAAACACTGGCGGTGGTTGGCGAGTCCGGCTCGGGAAAGTCATCGCTGGCGCGTGCTATCACGGGACTTCTGCCGGTCCAGCAGGGGGAAATTACGTTTGATGGTCACAGGTTGTCTAACCGGCTTAGGGATCGAACCAAGGAAGATCTGCGCCAAATGCAGATGGTCTACCAAATGGCCGATGTTGCGATGAATCCGCGCCACACCGTCGGGACGATCATCGGCCGGCCATTGACCTTCTATTTCGGGATGAGGGGTGCCGAACGTGACAAGCGGGTGAAGGAACTACTCGAGGAAATCGAGATGGGCACGGGCTTCATCGACCGTTATCCTGCCGAACTGTCGGGCGGCCAGAAACAACGCGTCTGCATCGCCCGCGCGCTCGCGGCCAAGCCCAAGCTGATCATCTGCGACGAGGTGACGTCGGCGCTCGATCCGCTGGTGGCCAATGGCATCCTGAAGCTCTTGCTCAATCTCCAGCAGATCGAGCAGGTCGCCTACCTTTTCATCACCCATGACCTGGCTACGGTGAAGTCGATCGCCGATTCCATCGCCGTAATGTATCGCGGCGAGGTGGTGCGCTATAGCGCGAAGAGCCAGGTGCTGACGCCGCCCTTCGATGACTATACCGATCTACTGCTGTCGTCCGTACCGGAGATGGAAATCGGCTGGTTAGAAAGAGCAATCGCTGGGCGGAAGATTGAGAGTGCAGGGAACTAGGATGGAACCTTGGCGATCCCGGCAGTTCTGTGACGTCCCCGCGCCGCGCCTCTTGCATTGAATGGCGTGGAACCGATGCAAGCGCGTCGTCTTCCCCTATCCCGTGCGGATCAAACGAAGTTTTTGATCCTGCTGCGTGGCTTTCCCGAACCTTGCGGAGAAAGGCATTCATCTGTGGCCTGGGAGTTGGTGACGAGGTGACGGATTTCATTTGGGGATCTCGTATAGCGACGGTGCCGACAACATCGAACTCTTTAAAACGATTTTCGCGAGGACGCCGCTTCAGAAGTCTCGGCCAAAAGCGCCCACTCCCGCTCAGCCCGGTTCGGATTAGCGAAAGGGCCAATACCCCATTGCCTCAATTCAGAAAGTAAGAAGATGCTAGACTTCGACATGATAACCAAGGCTGCCCGCACCCTAAAAGGCGTGACGCGTGTCACCCCTCTGTCGGAATCTGAACTCCTCAACAAACGAATCGGTTTCCGCCTCCTAGTCAAAGCTGAATGCCTTCAGCGCACTGGCTCCTTCAAGATTCGCGGCGCCTATGTAAAGATTGCTTCATTGACCAAGGCAGAGCGATCAGCCGGCCTCGTCGCTTTTTCGTCCGGCAACCACGCCCAAGGCGTCGCAGCGGCGGCTTCGTGGCTTGGTGTCACGTCTACCATTGTGATGCCTGATGATGCTCCTGCGGTGAAGCTGCGCAACACTGCCGAATACGGCGCTGAGGTCATCACCTATCACCGGGTCACCGGTGATAGAGTCAAGATCGCCCACGATGTGGCGGCGGAAACGGGTGCAGTGCTTGTTCCTCCCTATGACGACTACGTCTTGATGTCAGGCCAGGGCACGATCGGGCTCGAAATTGTTAGTCAGTTGGCGAAACAAAATACAACGGCGGATGCCCTTTTATGCCCGGTCGGTGGGGGTGGTTTGATTGCTGGCATCGCAACTGCGATGAAGGAATTAGCTCCTCGAACTCTTGTCTACGCCGCCGAGCCTGACAACTTCGACGATACCAAGCGATCGCTCATGGCAGGCGAGCGGATCGGAAATGAACCTGGTCACAATTCAATCTGCGATGCGATAGTAACGCAAATCCCAGGAGAGAAGACGTTCCCGATCAACAAGAATCTCTTGGCTGGAGGGTTTTCCGTGTCTGAGGCAGACGTGATCTATGCCATGCAAGCACTCGCAAACGACCTAAAAATTGTCACTGAGCCTGGGGGCGCTGTTGCTGTTGCAGCAGTTCTGCGTGATCGCGAGAGATGGAAGGGAAAGACAGTCGTGGCGGTAGTTTCCGGCGGAAACGTCGACCTCGATATTTTTTGCGACCGCGCGTATGGTAGTCGCTAGCAGTCCGATGCAACGCAATGCCTGCGCGTGTTCCAATCTCGTAGCCAATCACCAGGCCAGCGAGAAAGGCACGATCATCAAGTTCCCCCTCGGCCTCAGACATTGCCATAAGGGCAGGCAATACGGCCATCGAACAGGCAGGGGTGCCCGAAGGTGCCGTGAACCTCCTATGCGGGTACGGGAAGATAACAGGTGCGGCGCTGGTCAGCCATCCGGATATTGATCAGATCGTATTCACGGGCTCCGTCCAGACGGGCGTGTCGATCATGAAGGCGGCTTCTGAGCGATCGGTGCCGTGCGTCATGGAACTCGGAGGCAAGTCGGCGGGCATCGTTTTCGCAGACGCCAATCTCGACCAAGTGGTCGAGAGCGTGAAGTCGGGCACTTTTTACAACGCGGGCCAAGTCTGTTCAGCTTTGTCCCGTCTGGTCGTACACGACTCTATCTATGACATGGTCGTCGAGAGGGTGTCGGCAATGGCCGAAGCCTTGGAGGTCGGAGACGGTTTGGTGGGAGCAGATATGGGCCCGGTGGTATCTGAAAATCAGCTCGGGAAGATTGAGGGCATGTGCGACCGTGCCAAAAGCGCTGGGGCAAGGCTGGTTACGGGAGGGCAGCGCCTGCACGACAAGCGCGGTTGGTTCATGCAGCCGACCGTTTTTGCAGATGTCGATCCGAATATGGAAATCGCTCAAGAAGAGGTCTTCGGTCCGGTTCTGTCCATTATCAAGTTCCACAACGACGATGAGGCTTTTGAGATCGCTAATGCCACCCGGTTCAGCCTGGTCGCGGGCGTCTTCACACAGCGCCTCGATATCGCTCTCAAGGCGCCGCCTCGCCTGAATGCGGGGCAGGTCTTCGTCAACGAGTGGTTCGCTGGCGGTATTGAGACCCCTTTTGGAGGAAATAAAATGTCGGGACACGGGAGGGAAAAAGGGCAGGAAGCCATCTACAGCTATGTCCGAACCAAGAATGTGGCAATCTCCCTAGCTCGTTAGAATCGCGATACCAGCAATTTCTCTGGGATACAATTCGGGTTTTTGTGGCCGGCGCTGCTCGTTGTCGAAGACAGTGCCGGGCAAGGAGCATGCCTTCCACCGAACCCCAGGCAACCGTCGGCGAACTCGTAAAGATCGACACATCCGCATGAGATGTCGTTCTTCTCCAGGATGATCTGTTTGCGACCGTAGAGAATTAAAACTGCTGGCCGACATAGCGCTGCTCGCGCTTGCAAAGCACGTCGCGCAGCCGAGCGGGCGCCATGTCCAATGCGCGGCCGAGCAGGGACCTTGGAGAAATTCTCGTTGAAGCTCGTCGTGAACGCCTGCAGGAAGGCGTTGGCGGCCTCGATGTCGAAATCGATCTGGGAGTAGGTGCGTTTCATGTGCGGTTCCATGCAGCCATTGGTATCGCTGCAGGATAGGAATTATGGAACGGGGCTGCAATTTTCTGGATGTTGCTTTTTTCTGCTCAAACCGCCGTTCACGTAGTTGGGCTTCGGTTGACACGCACCGGCAGAATTTGGGGCGAGGGTCCCTCGCGCCCCACCCTCGCGTTCCCGCCCACGCGATTATGTGACGATCACGGTATTGCTGAGGGCGAACTTCCTTGAGCATTTTTGGCACCCAATGAATTTTTTTCGCTGGGTGTGGCCGCATATTTCTGGTTTCTCTACGTCATCGAAATCAACGGCAAAACGTCACCGGTCGGGTGGTCTAAGACCGCCCGAGGCGCTTTTTGCAACCATTGTGAGGGCATTATGCGCAGCGGCGGGCAGGTTCTAGTTGAAGCATTGCGGATAAACGGTGCCGAGGTGATATTTGGGGTGCCCGGAGAGAGTTATCTCGCTGCGCTTGATGCCATTCACGATCAGGGTAATGCCCTGCGCTATGTCACCATGAGGCAAGAGGGCGGCGCGAGTTTTGCCGCCGCAGCCTATGGGGATTTGACGGGGCGCCCTGGGATCTGTTTCGTAACGAGAGGACCTGGCGTAACCTCTGCCACTATCGGCTTGCATACGGCAATGCAGGGCTCGACGCCGATGATCCTTCTCATCGGCCAAATTAGCCGGCCCTATCGCGATCGGGAGGTTTTCCAAGAGATTGATTACCGACGCTTTCTAGGTGAAACCGTGAAGTGGGTTGCGGAAGTCGATGACGCGGCGCGGCTTCCCGAGTATGTCAACCGAGCGTTCAAGATTGCAGTGTCGGGACGGCCAGGGCCGGTTGCGCTTGCGCTTCCCGAAGATATGCTGTTTTCGCTGACCGACACCCCAGACTTAGCTGCGGCTCGTGCGACGCCAGCCACCCCTTCGCCCGCAGACATCTCCGCAGTCGGCAAATTGCTTGAGCAGTCAAAAAAACCGCTTTTGCTACTGGGAGGAACGATCTGGACACCAGAGGGGCACGCGGCCGTCATCCGGTTTGCCGAGGCGCACGACTTGCCCGTCGCAATAGGCTTCAGGCGCCAGGGACTGTTCCCGCATGATCATCCCAACTTTGTAGGCAGTGTTGGCTTTGGGGGTATACCGCAGCCGAACCAATATGCCCGCGAGGCCGATTTGGTTATCGCATTGGGCTCCCGCCTAAATGATCCGACCACGTTGAAACACAAGATCATTGCAGCGCCTAGGCCCGAGTGCCAGCTTGTGCATATCCATCCGGGGGCGGAGGAGCTAGGGCGGCTTTATCAGGCCGATTTGCCAATACTCGCGGACCCCAGCCTCGCGGCTTTGGCGCTCTCTGAGCTTCGGCCAACGCGCATCCACACCGCAGCGACGTCGGATGCATTGGCCGGTTACACGGCACATGTGACGTTGCCGCCTCAGCTCGGGCCCGTCGATATGGCCGAGGTGATGCGCGTGCTCAACGAGCGCCTTCCGCGCGACACGACAATGACTACTGGGGCCGGAAACGCCACCGACTGGCCTAATATTCACTATTGCTATCGTCAGTTCCTGGGAGCGGCGGCCCCGGTAAACGGGGCGATGGGCATGGGCGTTCCGGCTGCCGTTGCGGCCAAGTTTGCGCGCCCACACTCACCTTCCGTCTACATCGGCGGCGACGGCGACTTTCTGATGAACGGCCAAGAGCTCGCAACTGCGATCCAGTACCAACTGGACCCATTGTTCATCATCATTGACAACGAGAGCTACGGCACAATTCGCGGCAACCAAGAGGCACGCTACCCTGGTCGCGTTTCCGGGACCGATCTGCGAAACCCCGACTTTGCCAAGGTCGCTGAGGGCTATGGCGCACATGGTGAACGGGTTGAAGCAACCGAAGACTTCGAACCCGCGCTCGAGCGCGCCCTGTCATCGGGCCGCGCCGCGGTGATCCATGTTTTGGTCGGCCCGAAGAGCCTCGGCCCGAACCACTTCCTGGCGGAGGCTTAATAGCGATGTTGTCAGAAACGATCCGCAAGGTACCCGCATCTCCTATCGGTGCGATGTTCGACCGTGCCACCGAAATGCGATCGCGAGGCATGGATCTGATCGACCTATCCTTGGGCGAGCCGGACTTCGATACTCCTGAGCATATAAGGAAGGCGGCGATCGAAGCCATCAATGCGGGGCATACTCGATACACCGCGGCGGATGGTTCGGTAGCTCTCAAGGATGCTGTCCGGCGCAAGTTCGCGCGAGACAATGGTTTGACGTTTGACCGCTCCCAAGTCGTGATAGCGTCCGGCGCAAAGCCATTAATTGCGAGCGCAATGCAGGTGGTCCTGGACCGAGGGGATAAGATCATCATCCCCACCCCAGCATGGACGTCACATGTAGGCATGGCGCAGGTATGTGCAGCAACGCCTGTGCTGCTGGAAACCACGGAGTCTCAGGGATACGGGATTGACGCCGGCAAGCTTGAAAAGGCGATCACCGCTGAAACAAAGCTCCTTCTTCTCTGCTCGCCTGGCAATCCCACGGGTGCAGTAGCGTCCGCTGAGGAGCTCAGTGCTATAGCTGAGGTGTTGCGGCGACATCCCCACGTCAACGTAATCTCAGACGATCTGTATGAGCATGTCGTTTTCGCGCCGGCGACCTTCGCAACTTTGGCACAAGTAGCTCCGGACCTGGCCGACAGAGTTTTGACCGTCAACGGACTGTCGAAGGCTTACGCGATGACTGGGTGGCGCATCGGATATGCGGGCGGTCCATCCTGGTGGACGACCGGCTTGCGCGTCCTGTTCTCCCAGACCAGTGGGGGGCCGTGTTCAATTAGCCAAGCTGCGGGCATCGCCGCTCTGGACGGTCCACAAGAGTTTTTAGCGGAATGGCGCGAGGTATACCGCCGGCGGTGCGCTCTTGCCGTCGACGGCCTCGCCAAGGTACCTGACCTTAGGCCCCGGATGCCACAAGGCGCATTCTTTTTGTATGTGGAATGCGGAGCGTACATTGGCAGACACGCGCCCAACGGCAAGGTCATCGCGTCGTCGACTGACTTTGCGGATCATTTGTTGGCTACAGGCGTTGTCACGGTGCCCGGAGCCGCCTTTTATGGGGATCCGTTCATAAGGCTGTCGGTGGCAACGTCTGATGCGAACATCGTCGAAGGTATCCGTCGCATTGCGGTGGGTTGTAGCCAGCTGAGATCGGCGGACATAACGGCCCCTGTCCATCTGATGACCAGCAAAGAGCTTATGTCTTAAGAACAGGGCGGGTCGACGGCAGGGCGAGCCGTCGACCGGGATCGCTGATGTCAGCCTCCGTCTCGCCACTTGGGCGGGCATTTCCGTGCCTCAAAGCGATCGCGGCACGGCCGCTTCCTCCTAGGAGGCGGTTGACCGCCACGTGGCTAACTGCACAGTTGTCTCAGACGAAAAGAAGGTCTCGCGACACAAAATTCAGGCACTCGGCGCCGGTGTCCGTAATCAGCCACATATCCTCGATGTTGAACTCTCCGACGCTAGGCGGGTAGTACGGAAGCTCGAGGCAGACCACCATGCCGGGCTCAAGAACGGTATCATTCATGCCAATGAACGGCCGCTCTTCGACCAGGTTGTCGGTTCCAATCGAATGACCAAAATGCCCACGTGTGTAGTTCGGCAAGCCGTTCGCCCGCACCGTCTCCTCTGCAACCTGGTGAACCATTCGCATGGTATTGCCTGGCTTCAGCTGCAAAGCTGCTGCGTCGTATGCCCTGTGGAGAGCTTCATAGACGAGCAGCGCCTCTTTCGAAGGTTCACCAAAGATTGCGACGCGCGCGCAATCACTGTAGTAGCCACTAAGGCGGACGCCAGCGTCAACCTTGATCACGTCGCCATTCTTCACTCGGTTGGTATCGCCTATGCCGATGGCGTTGAAGGCCCAACTACCTTGATATTCTCCGATCGCTGGGTTGGCCCTAAAGGTCTCAATTGCGCCAAGCTCGCACTCGACTCGCATCTCTTCGAGGGAATAACCCTCTTTGATGCCCCCGAAAGAACGCTCGAGCATTTTGTCGAAGACGATGGCAGCGTTGCGCAGCCGTCTGATTTCCTCGGGATGTTTGATCGCGCGCAGCCTGTAGATGGCATCGGCCCAGTCCACGAACGTGGCCTGACTGCACGCATTGGCCAAGTGTGTCCGTGTTTCGACTTGCATGAAGTCCAGATCGGTCGCGATCCGTCCGCCAGCACATTTCCATTCATCAAGGATACCGGCAACGATCGCGGCGATCTCGGCGTGCCTGTATTGCTCCGGGCGCACCGGCCGCAAATCTGGTTGCGCCTCGTTGGGCCGAGACGCGACAATATCAAGGTCGCGCGCCTCAATCCACATTGAATACGGACGGATATCTCGAATGTCGGTGGCCCGTCCCGCCGCACCTGATAGGAAGTCGCTGACGATCATGACCGGCTCCAGGCCAGGATCGGCCGGAATCAAGACCATGTCAGTGCCTGTCATGCGCCAACTCAGGTCGAGAAAACTGCTATGGAAGCCGGACGTGTAGAAAAAATTGGCAGGAGTGATCGCGAGGTACGCCGAGAAGCCGCAATTCTGCAGCTCAGTCCGGATCTTTCGGCGTACCTCAGAGTGCATACTCACCATCTATCTCTTTCATCTGATTGCTTGATGGCGGTTGAATGAACCGCCTGAAATGGCGATTCTACGCGTTAAACCACCAACGCTCGTGGCATTTGTGCCCGTCGTGAGGCCAGTTCCAGGCCACGACCTCGGGAATGTGAAGCTTGGTCGTCACGCCGTCCACATAGTTATTGAACAGAGGCACGGTCGCGCCGCCATCATCACTGAGAATGGCCTGCATCTCGTAATACATCTGTCTGCGCTTGTTGTCGTCGAACTCGGACCTTGCTGTTACAAGGAGTTCAGAAAACCGCGGGTTTTCCCAGAATGTCTCGTTCCAGTTGCCTCCAGGTGCGTAAGCGGTCACAAATGCCCAGTCTTCGGTCGGCCGCCCGCCCCAGTAGGAAAAGGACCACGGCTTTTTCATCCAGATATTCGACCAGTAACCGTCATTAGGTTCGCGAACGACGTTGATGTTGATGCCGGACTGCTTTGCATGCTGTTGATAGAGCACCGCCGCGTCCACAGCGCCGGCAAACGCTGCGTCAGAAACATACAGATCGACCGAAAGATCCGACGCCCCGGCCTTCTTCAAGTGGAACTTGGCCTTGTCCGGATCGAATTTCTTCTGGGGCACTTCACCATTGTGGTACCGGTTCTTGGAGCTGATCGGATGGTCGTTGCCGACCTCACCATGACCCAGCAGAATCGTTTCTAAAAGCTTTTCGCGATCGAGGGAGTATTTCAGCGCGAGGCGGACATCAATGTTGTTAAATGGCGCTTTTCGTACATCCATCGGGATGGTGTTGTGCCCTGTACCCTTGGTTTCGAAAATCGCGAGGTTCGGCACCCTTGCCAGCAGGTGCGCCGTTTTCAGATCAATCCGATCGATCAGGTCGAAGCTGCCAGATCGTAGGGCCGTTTGACGAGCAGTTGCGTCAGGGACCGATAGGACCGACACACCGGCGAAGAATGCCGCGTTCTCTTTGTAAAAGTTGGGTTGGCGCGAGAACTCCGCCCGCACACCCGGATCGAAGTTTTCGATCTTGTAGGCACCTGTACCGATACCGGACTTCCAATCCGCAGTGCCATCCGCGTTGGCGGGCATGATCGCGAAGTGGAAGTCGCTCACAATGTACGGAAAATCAACGTTGCCGCCACTAAGGGTAAAAATGACCGCATCGTTGCCATCTGTCTTTATATTCACCCCTTCCAACAGCGCCTTGGCGGCTGAAGTTGACTTTTTACCCATGTGATGGCGGAAAGAGGCTACAACATCAGTGGCATCCAATGTCTTCCCGTTGTGAAACTGGATACCCTTGCGGAGCTTGAATCTCCAGGTCTTGGCATCGGAGCTAGGCTCCACGCTCTCGGCAAGATCGCCAATGACTTTTCCATCTGGCGCGATCTCGGTCAGATGACCGCGATAACAATAGCCTGTGAAGATCGTAAAATCATTGTCAAAAAGCCCAGGATCGAGTGTATCCGTGGTGCTCCCGTGGCCTAGGCCGACGCGTAGCGTCCCGCCTTTGTTCGGCGCAGCTTGCGCCTTAAGCGCCGGGAGGGACGAGAGAGCGATGGCTCCAATGCCTGCCATTGCACCTTTGATTACTTCCCGGCGCGTGGCGCCAGGCGAAAGCTTGTCGTCTAGTCGGGCCATTGGTAGCTCCTTATTCGCGGCCGGCGTTGTGCCTGACGCTACGATCCCCATTGTGACCAATTTGCGAAGCTGCGGGCCTGCGAGCAATCCAATTAGATTCAAGCCCAAACGAAAAAAATGTGACTAGACGGAAACGTTTGGTAACCGGGCACGTCGGGTGAGAAACACCTGCGCTGCCGCTTAGAACTTGAAGGCTACTAAAGCCTGCCGGAGCGGATTTCAATTGCAGCACGCCACTGCCACGGGAACAATTAACCACCGAGCAGCGGCTTGAGTCACTTGTGCGAGCATTGCTGGGTCATGCGACGACGGACAAGGGCTGGTTATTTACCGATGGACCCGATGCTCTCTTGGCCCAGGGTCCGGTACGCTCCGATCGGCAAGTTCTAAGCGCGGCACAATGCCGTGAAGCATTACCGATAAGTGGATGTGCCTGCCCTCGAATGGGAAGCAAGGGAATAAGATGCGTATTGATCGAATTACTCTTTACTCGATTCCGGTAACTATCGGCTTGGACCTGACGCGATACGTTGCGAGCCAGTCGTTCGACCCCGCTCTGGATGACCTTGTCGTTAAGATCGAAACGGATAACGGCCTGGTTGGGTGGGGTGAGGTGGTGTCAGCACCGCCATACTTTCTTCCTGAAATTTCCGCCGGCGCCCGTGAAGGTATCCGGCACGTTGCACCCGTGGTGCTGGGCCGGGATCCGCGCCAAGTGGCAGCGATATTTCATGACGTTGCTCTTGCACTAAGGGGCCATGGAAACGCCAAAGCGGCCCTGGAGATGGCACTATGGGATTTGGCGGCAAAGTCTCACGGCTTACCTCTCGTTGACCTCTGGGGTGGGCGAATCTCCAACAGTTTTCCCGTTCACACTCTCGTCCGGATCGGTACGCGCGAGCAGACTCTGGCCGTGTTGGAAAAAGAGCGTGCTCGGGGTGTTTACCGCTTCCAAATTAAAGTGGGAGCCGGCGAAGCCCATGAGGACATTGAAACCATTCGCATGGTCCAGGGCATGGCTCTCCCTCATGAGCGGTTCTGGTATGACTCTAATCGGGCGTGGCTTGTAGACGACGCAATCAGGATCATTTCTGCCGTTCGAGATCTATCCCCCATGATCGAGAACCCTTGCGATACTTACGAAGAATGCAGGATTGTCGCCAAGAGAACGGGAGTTCCGTTCATGCTCGACGAGGTTATCGACAGCCCACGCCGGTTTTTGCAGGCTTCCCAAGAAGGCATCCTGGACGCCGCGACGCTCAAGATGTCTTGTGTCGGCGGATTGGAGGCCGCTCGTCAGGCCATGAGTCTGGCGAAGATCTTGGGCGTGCCAGTCCGGATAGAAGATTTCCATGGGACGGGCATTCTGGCGGCCTGCGTAACCCATATGGCGCATACATTGCCGCGAAACCTCATTTGGACACTGTACGACTATGACAGGGATAACCTCATACCTTTGGTCAAGAACCCGCTGGTCGTTACCGCGGGAGACATACGTATTCCCGATGATTGCGGTCCGGGGCTGGGCATCGACGTGGACGAAAGCTTGCTCGGAAAACCCGTTGCCGTACTCGAGAGGGATTGATGCCACTGCGGGTTGAGTCGGGGCAATCTGGCTCTACCGGACGCTCATGGCGTCCTCCGACTTGTCGACAAACGTCGAGCGCTTGCCGGCTGTCGAACTGCGCATGGTCTTAGAAGTGAATTACCCGACCACAGACCAACAAGACACAGGGGATTGAAATGGACAAATGGGATACAAGTTTGACCTCAGCTTCGGGCGTGAGCCGCAGGCGTTTTCTAAAATCTGCGGCAGCTGTGGGAGCGCTTGCGGTCAGCTCCTCAGGGTCCATATTTCCGGCAGTCGCGCAAAGCGCTACGGCTAAGAAAGGTGGGCACTTCAAGATCGGCGTCGCAGACGGTTCTACGACCGACTCGCTCGATCCGGCCACATGGTCGAGTTCGTTCACCGAAACGTTCGGCCACAGTTTGCACGGCTACCTTACCGAATTGGATCCCGACGGGAATCTGGTCGGTGAACTCGCCGAAGCTTGGGAACCGTCAAAGGACGCAAAGACGTGGACCTTCAAACTTCGGAAAGGGGTAGAGTTCCACAATGGCAAGACCCTAAGCGCCGAAGATGTCATCGCGTCGATTAATCATCACCGCGGTGAACAATCCAAGTCCGGCGCAAAGACGATCGTCGATCCAATCGAAGACATTCGGTCCGATGGCCCGCAGACCGTTACCGTCGTTCTGAAACAAGGCAATGCAGATTTTCCGTATCTTCTGGAGGATTACCACTTAGCGATCATGCCTTCTAAGGACGGAAGTGCAGACACCTCCGGCGTTGGTGTCGGCGGCTATGTGCTCGATGCCACTGATTTTGGCGTCAAGGCATCGTCTAAGCGTTTTGCAAACTATTGGAAGCCAAACGCCGCCTGGTTTGACTCTTTTGAAATTTTGGCCATTCATGACGTTGCGGCCCGCACAACTGCTCTGTCGACCGGTCAGATCCATGCAATGGACAAATGCGAGCTTAAGACCCTCCACCTCCTTGAGCGCAACAAGAACCTGAAAATATCGTCATTGACTGGCACCCAGCATTACCAGTTCCCAATGCTTGTCGATGCTGCCCCGTTCGACAACGTCGATGTGCGCTTGGCTCTGAAGCATGCAGTTAACCGGCAACAGCTGCTCGACACGGTGCTCTATGGATATGGCCAACTAGGCAACGACCATCCTATATCCCCCTCAAATCGCTTCTTCGCAAAAGACCTCCCACAGCGAGAGTTCGATCCCGACAAAGCCAAATTCCATCTGAAGAAGGCCGGTGTATCGGACTTGAAAGTGAGCTTGTCGGCTGCTGATTCAGTCTTCACCGGGGCGGTCGACGCCGCGCTCGTTTATCAACAAGATGCTGCCAAGGCGGGGATCACTATCGATGTCATCAGGGAACCTAGTGACGGCTACTGGGATAATGTCTGGATGAAAAAGCCCTGGTGTACAACCTATTGGGCAGGTCGGCCGACTGCAGACTGGATGTTTTCCCAAGTTTACGCGGCAGATGCAGTGTGGAACGAAACGCACTGGAAGAACCCTCGCTTCAACGAGCTTCTCGTTGCGGCAAGAGGTGAACTTGACGACGTCAAACGGCGTGAAATGTACGCGGAAATGCAACTTCTTTGCAGGGACGACGGCGGCACAGTCATCCCACTCTTCGCCAATTATGTAAGTGCACTGTCTGCAAAAGTCGGTCACAACAAAATCGCATCGAACTGGGAATGGGACGGCTACCGTTGCGCAGAGCGGTGGTGGTTCACCGATGTATAGAAAGTTGTGAAGGAATGACGGCGATTTCGAAAGTCATTGGTCAGCGCGTCGCCTTGGGCGCGCTGACTTTGTGGATTGTTTCACTCATCATCTTCGCGGGGATTCAATTCCTTCCCGGCGACGCCGCCACCGAGATTCTAGGGCAGTCGGCGACACCCGAAACGGTCGCAGCGTTCCGCAAGAGCCTAGGGCTCGATTTGCCATTCTACATTCGTTACGTTGATTGGCTTTGGGGCGTGTTGCACGGCAATTTTGGAAATGCTTTAGCCAGTGGCAGAGACATTTCTGAAGCGATCCGACCGAGGCTTGTGAACACTTTGATTCTCGCGGCAAGCGCGGCAGCCATCTCTGTTCCCTTGGCCCTGTGCGGAGGAGTTGTCGCGGCGCTTTATAGAAATACGTTCATAGACCGCGCGATCAACGTGATCACTCTTACCTGGATCTCTTTCCCAGAATTTTTCGTAGCTTACATCCTTATATTGATCCTCGCCGTCCATGCCGGCGTCCTTCCAAGCCTTTCCGACGTCGATCCCAACACGAGTATTATGGGACGCGTGGAAACCATTGCGCTTCCGGCACTAACGCTCTCGTTCGTAGTCATTGCCCATATGATGAGAATGACGCGCACGTCGATCGTCACCCTATTAGGAAATCAATATATTGAGACAGCACGCCTGAAAGGATTGCCCGAATGGCGAATCCTCGTCAGTCATGCCCTTCCTAATGCGCTAGCGCCAATAGCCAACGTCGTCGTTCTCAACTTGGCATATCTCATAACTGGGGTTGTTGTCGTTGAAGTCGTTTTTGTATACCCAGGCCTTGGTCAACTTATTGTAGATTCAGTACAAAAACGGGACATTCCGGTTGTCCAAGCATGCAGTCTTATATTTGCGGCTACCTACGTTATGTTGAATCTTACAGCCGACGTTCTATCAATCGTCGTCAACCCAAGACTCATGCATCCGAAATAATTCCGACCATCGGGACAGTGGCGAGTAACACTCATGACAATTCTACACCCGCACGGTGCACTCAGATCTGGAGCTAGAAAGCTCGCTTCCGTGCCTTTAAGTGCCCAAATCGGGATGACAATCATCGGGCTCTATTTGCTAACGGCTATTTTTGCTCCCTATTTGTCACCCTATGGGGAAGCGGAAATAGTAGCGACGCCGTTCGAACCTTGGCGAGGCCAGTTCTGGCTTGGCACCGACAGCCTGGGGCGTGATATGTTTACCCGGCTCGTGTTCGGCGCTCGGAACACCATCGGAATCGCTCTGATCACAACGATCCTGGCTTTTACATTGGGTGCTACCGCGGGCCTGGCAGCTGCCGCTTTCGGGAGGTGGACGGATCAGATCCTTTCGCGTCTGGTCGATGTTCTGATGTCGATCCCGCAACTGATCTTTGCGCTTCTTCTCTTATCAATTTTCGGCACCTCCATACCCACCCTCATAATCGTTATTGCCGTGCTGGATTCCACCCGTGTGTTTCGGCTCACCAGGGCCGTGGCAATAAACGTAGCCGTTCTCGACTACGTGGAGGCCGCGAGGCTTCGAGGGGAAGGCCCGATCTGGATTATGGGCCGGGAAATTCTGCCTAATGTAGCGCCTACGCTAATAGCCGAATTTGGACTTCGGTTCTGCTTCGTTTTCCTGCTGATCAGCGGCCTTTCGTTCCTTGGTCTCGGTATCCAGCCACCCACTGCAGATTGGGGGTCTATGGTGCGAGATAGCGCGACCTTGATCACCTACGGCGACATTACACCATTGCTCCCTGCTGGCGCCATCGCTCTCCTGTCGGTTGCCATCAACCTGGTCGTTGACTGGTTCCTTCATTGGGCGAGTGGGCTCAAAGAGGACTAGAGAATGCCCGATGGACAGGTCGAACTGGACGGCCCGGAAGGTTGGATAAACAACATGACAATTCTGCAGGCCGACCTTAGTCAGCCGAGCCGACAGCCGTGTATCCCATTGTCCGGGCTGCGTGCCTAGAGAAGCCTCTAGTACTCCAGTATCTGGCGTTTCGCGAACTACTACTTAGACATCGGCTTTCCCCAGCAGGCTACATAAATGGCCGCAGCAAATGCCACATCCGGCGTCGAAGCCTGGAAACAAAAACACTAAAAAGAAGGGAACCGCGTTGTTGAGCAAAGTCGTGTTTTTGAAAGCACCTGGCAACGCCACGGTCGAGGGCCAGGATAGCGATGCGGAGCCGAGCATGGTGCTCGAAATACGCAATCTACGGATCGAGGCAACTGTTCAATCGCCGCAAGAACCGAACAAGGACATCACCCTCGTGGATGACGTGTCGTTGACACTTCGCCGCGGCAAGGTGTTGGGGCTTATAGGTGAGTCCGGTGCCGGCAAGTCGACGATAGGGCTGGCGAGCATGGGCTACGGCCGGGGAGGGGTTAAGATCACTGGCGGCGAGGTTATCCTCAACAGGCGCAGTATACTTGATATCGGCAAGGGGGCTTTGCGGGCGCTCCGCGGCCGGGAGGTCTGCTATGTCGCACAATCTGCGGCCGCTGCTTTCAATCCCGCACACCGGTTGATGGATCAGGTGGTTGAAGCGGCGCTCCTCCATAGCACAGCAACGCGCGCTCAAGCCGAAGAACGAGCGGTCGCCCTGTTCAAAAAGCTGGGCCTTCCTGATCCCGATAGCATTGGCAGGCGCTTTCCTCATCAGGTATCGGGTGGACAATTGCAGCGCGTGATGACAGCGATGGCGCTGTGCTCCGAGCCTGACCTGATTGTCTTCGACGAACCCACTACGGCGCTCGATGTCACCACGCAGATCGATGTGCTGGCTGCAATCCGGGATGCCATCCAAGATACCGGAGTCGCGGCGCTTTATATCACTCATGATTTGGCTGTTGTTGCGCAGGTCGCTGACGAAATAGCCGTTCTGCGCCACGGAAAGCTCGTCGAGCGTGGAACTACGCAGCAGATTATAAAACAGCCGCAAGAGGCTTACACTCGTGCGCTGGTCTCCGTCCATCAGGTCGATCACCAGCAAAAAGCTCCTCATTCATTGCCTATTCTGTCAGTCGGCGGCGTGACGGCGGGCTACGGCAGCGGACTAGTCAAGATTTTGCGCAATGTGTCGCTCGACCTTCGACCCGGCCAAACCCTGGCGGTAGTCGGAGAATCCGGTTCGGGCAAATCAACGCTTGCACGCGTCATAACTGGGCTGTTGCCACCGCTTGTCGGCCGAATCCAGTTCGACGGCCACGAACTTCCGCGAAGGCTCTCCGAAAGATCCAAGGAAAATTTGCGCCAGCTTCAAATGATTTATCAAATGGCCGATGTCGCGATAAACCCACGCCAGACAGTCGCAACCATTATAGGGCGGCCACTCGAATTTTATTTTGGCATGGGCGGCAAAGAGCGTGATCAGCGCGTGGCCGAGTTGCTCGAGAAAACCGAGATCGAAGAGAGCCTTGCAAATCGCTACCCGGCGGAACTGTCGGGCGGGCAAAAACAGCGTGTTTGCATCGCAAGGGCGTTGGCGGCAAGGCCGAAGCTAATCATCTGCGATGAAGTGACGTCAGCGCTGGACCCTCTGGTCGCCAATGGGATCTTGAAGCTTCTTCTGAAGCTGCAAAAGGATGACGGGATCGCATATCTCTTCATTACGCATGATCTGGCGACCGTTAAGTCGATTGCCGATGCCATGCTGGTTATGTATCGCGGGGAAGTCGTCCGGTACGGGCCGAAAGACCAAGTGTTGAGACCCCCTTTCGATCCGTACACCGAACTGCTGCTGGCGTCGGTCCCTAAGACAGAAGTTGGGTGGCTGGATGAGGCGATCAGATCGAGGCGCATGGAAAGCGCGGGAAACTAGCATGAACACTAGCGACCGCTCTCAAGCAATTTGCCCATAGGTGTCGGGCCGGGATTTCAGTCCACCGGTTCGGCGGCCAAGAACGGATTCTCCGCTTTGGCTGCTGCGGTCAGCCATGTACTGAAGGTTCGCACGTTACGTGCGCTCCACGAGCGGGCCGGCGCCACAAGGAAGTAGGTCATTCCCGTGAGGATTGGTTGCTTGAAAATCGGCACCAGTGTGCCCTGAGCCAGCGCTAGATCTGCGAATGGTCGGCGCCCGATGGCGATGCCCATGTTTTGCTGTGCAGCCTGTAGCGCCGCTGATCGTGTGTCCACCTCCAGCCAATGGCCCACATCACCGAGAGAAACCTGGTTTTGCTCCATCCACATTCGCCATTCGTCGGGGGAGGACGCGCAATAGATAAGCGGATGGCCCAGAAGGTCAGATGCCTGCGTGATTGGCCCACGCCGTGCCAGGAAGGTTCGCGAGCACACCGGGGCGATGGTCTCTTGGATGAGGGCAATCGACTTATATGCCCCTGAAGGCTCCACCCCATACTGGAAGGCAAGGTCAATATCACTGCCCGACAGGTCCACCTTCTCTGGGCTTGTGATGAGAGTGACGGAGATCTCGGGGTATTGCTCTGCAAATCGGGCCAATAAGGGCACCATCCAAAGCTCGGCGAGAGAGGGGAACAGATTTATTGAGATTCGCCCTGTCTTTCGCGCCAGAGAGACCTTGATCATCGCTGCTTCCAACTGGTCGAGGATCTCGCGCAGCTCGGACGCCAACTGTGATCCAGCCTTTGTAATTCTGAGGCGATTGTCAGATTTTATCAGTAGTTTGGTTCCGACGTGGCTTTCGAAAGACTTCACCTGGTGGCTAATAGCGCTCGCTGATATGCCGAGCTCGTCACCGGCCGCCTGCAAATTGCCGTGACGTGCCAGAGCTTCGAATGCTCGGATCGCGGCAAAGGGCGGAATCTTGCGTCCCATCAGGTTCTCAGCGCTCCTTGCGCCTCGTCCGGCACATTGGTAGTGTCAGCATATTAGCAGCTTGTCGACAGCGATAGCCAACAAATGACCGCGTTGCGCTCGCTTGCTGGAAGGCCCAAACAACCCTCCGTTCCCTCAAAGCTAGCATGGTTCAACGTCGCGACGCATTGGCGCGCAACTCTCGCCAATGCAACTCCCCACGGCGGGAAATATCTCAAACAGGACTGAAATTCTATTCAATTGAAGCGGTCCAGAGTTAGGCGGATCAACCCTTCCGACAGGAATCCAGGCCGAGTGGAGCAAATCATGGCGCCGGTTGAGATCGCAGCGGACTATCCGGACACGCAACTTTTCATTGGCGGGAGTTGGCGATCTGGCACAGCCGAGATCGAGGTCATTAGCCCCTCGACCGGAGAGGTGATTGGATCTTGCGCTAAGGCGACAATTTCAGATCTTGATGACGCAGTGGCGGCTTCGATAAGTGGCTTTCAGATTTGGTCCGCTACCCCTGCGCACGATAGAGCCGTGATCTTGAGGCGATCAGCAGATATCCTCGATGCCCGGGCAGAGCTAATTGGCAGCCAAATCTCTGCCGAACAAGGCAAGCCTGTCCATGAAGCGGTAGGCGAGGTTCTTTATTCTGCGGAGGTCTTGCGGTGGAATGCCGGCGAGGGGGAGCGTATTTACGGCAGAGTGATCCCGTCTCGTCAATCAGGCGAACGGCTTATGGTTCTCCCGACACCCGTCGGACCCATTCTTGCTTTGACACCCTGGAACTTCCCGATCTACCAACCTGTCGCAAAAATCGCCCCCGCCTTGGCCGCTGGTTGCTCGGTCATCGTGAAGCCGGCAGAAGAAACGCCAGCGGGTGCTGCGGCGTTGATCAGGGCATTGAATGATGCAGGATTGCCGGCGGGGACGATAAACATGGTGTTTGGCAACCCGGACGAGATCTCAAGTTACTTGATCGCCTCCCCTGGCATTCGTAAAGTGTCGTTCACTGGATCCGTTGCCATTGGACGCTTGATCGGTGCCAGAGCGGGACAAGCGCTTAAGAAGGCGACCCTGGAGCTCGGAGGGCATGCGCCTGTTATCGTTTGCCCTGATGCTGACCCCGTCCTTACCGCCCAGCTGTCTTCTGCACATAAGTTTCGGAATGCCGGTCAAGTCTGTGTCTCCGCCAGTCGCTTTATCGTGCATCATTCGGTTGCCGAACGGTTCACAAACGCATTTGTAGAAGCCACGAAATCACAGGCAATCGGGCCGTTGATCAATGCGCGGAGGGTAGCATCGGTAGACGAGCTTGTTGGGGACGCGGTGAAGGCCGGCGCAAAGTTGGCCGTTGGAGGCGAACAGCGGAAGCAGCCTGGATACCACTACCCGCCCACCGTCCTCAGTGATGTGCCTCCTACGGCCCGGATCATGCAGGAAGAGCCGTTCGGCCCGGTAGCTGCGATCTGTACCTACGACCGCCTGGACGAAGCCCTGGAAATCGCAAACAGCCTGCCCTTCGGGTTGGCCGCTTACGCATTCACTGACTTAAGTGACGCGGCCGAGCTGCTGATCAATGGACTGCATGCCGGTATAGTCCAGATCAACAGCTTCGGACTGGCCTATCCGGAGGCTCCCTTCGGGGGTGTCAAGGATAGCGGCTTTGGCAGCGAAAACGGCATTGAGGGCGTCCAAGGCTATCTGCATCCCAAATATGTAGCGCTGACCCGGCCCGTCAGGTAACCCACAGCTGACAGGCGACGGCGATGAGGTACAACGCCTGTGCCTGTCGCGCCGTTCCCGGACGCGGCAGAGCCCGTTTGCGTTTAGGCTTAGCGTGTGATCATGCATTTCAATTAATGAGGCAGCGCATTGGGACATAACCTGCTGAAGTCGTAAGTATTATTCTTTGCGGAAGCGCTTTTTAGGGATCCCTAGTCATCAGCGCACTGCCAATCCAGAACCATTCAAAGGCGTTGTTTTTTTTTCAATTTCGAGAGCCGTGCTTGCCGGGTATGGGTTCGCATCAGGCTAATCCGCCTGCTGACGAGGACTCGTCGAGAGGAGCTTGACCGGCGAATGCGTATCATTCCTACAGAAGACGAAGCCGCTGAATTGCGTGGTCGCGTCCTCGATTTTTGCCAGAAGACGATTCCGTTAACCGTCCGCGGACTGGAGCGCCAGGGCACCATGAGTGACGGTGATTCCGCAGCCTTCTTCAAGGCTCTCGGGGAAGCAGGCTGGATTGGCCGCCACTGGCCCGAACAGTACGGCGGGCGCAGCGCGAGCCACCTGGAGACCGCCATCATTGACGAGGCGCTCGGCTACGCGCGCGCTCCCCTTTCCGCCTACCTGCTCTCCGTCAAGGTCTTTGGCAACTCGTTGATGCTGTTCGGCACAGATGAGCAGAAGAGCAAGTACCTTCCGATGATCACGGCCGGCGACGCAATGTTTTGCCAAGGGTTCTCGGAACCCATGGCCGGATCGGACTTTGGCTCCCTGCGGACCTCGGCAGTCCGGACAGGTAACGAATATGTCGTCAACGGCCACAAAATCTGGACTTCCTCTGCCGAGGTCGCAACGCACATGTACCTCGCCGCGCGAACTGACCCAAAGGCCGTCAAGCATCGTGGGATCAGCCTTTTTGTTCTCGACATGAAGACGCCGGGCATCACCGTCAACAGCTTTGCAACACTAGGCGGCGGGGTCCTGAACGAAGTGTTTCTGAGCAATGTGCGAATCCCAGCGGAAAACCTCTTGGGCGAGGAAAACCGCGGCTTTCATCAGGCCATGCGCAGCCTTGACCTGGAACGATCCTGTATGGACAGAGTCGGGGCCGCCCGGCTCTCCCTCGATCGACTCGTCGAATATGTTAAGCGCGAAGGGAGCGACTGCGGCAGGGGACGCCTCGCCGACGTCAGCATGGTCCAAGACAAAATCGGTGAGCTCCGCACAAAGCTCCAGGTTGCCCGCAGTTTCGGGTACATGATTGCGCGCAACCTAGACGCAGGGAAGGGGGTCAGCGCCGAGTTCTCCTTCGGAAAACTCTACGTCGGTTTGTTGACCCAGGCCCTCGCGGACGCAACGGTCGACATTGTCGGTCCGCTGGCTCAGTTCGAGTACGGCTCCGACCTAGCAATCTTTGACGGCCTCTTCCCAGCCGTTTTCCGCGCCTCACCGGCCCTTACCTTGGCTGGTGGGTCAAGCGAAATCCAGCGCGGGGTCATTGCCACACGTGGCCTGGGGTTGCCGAAATGACCTCTTCAGGTCCTCTGGACGGCATACGTGTCGTCGATTTTTCAGGCTATATTGCCGGTCCGTTCTGCACCCAACTGCTGGGTGATATGGGCGCCGACATTATCAAGGTTGAGCCACCGGCCGGCGAGCAATGGAGAGGCCAAGACCCGTTCTCGCCAGGGTTCAGCAAGAGCTTTGTTGCGCTCAATCGCAACAAACGATCCATCGTGCTCGATCTGAAGACGGACGAGGCCCTCAACACCGCGAAAGCCCTGATCGCATCGGCCGACGTAATGGTCCACAACTACAGGCCAGGCGTCGCTGAACGCTTGGGTATCGGATACGAGGCGGTTCGCGAGCTCAACCCCCGTCTGATCTATGCTTCGAATTCCGCCTACGGACAGAAAGGGCCCCGGGCTCTCCATGCCGGCTATGATCTCGTAATCCAAGCGGTTTCCGGCTTGATCGCGTCAAATCCCAACCCGGATGGGAGAGCCCCGCGGCGATACGCCGGTATCGCGCTGATTGACTTCACGGCCGGTCAGACGCTGGCGATTGGAGTGCTGTCAGCGCTGATCCAGCGACAGCGAACCGGCGTCGGACAGAAGATCGAGAGCACGCTGATTGAAGCAGCCCTCAGCCTGCAGCGGCAAAAATTGGTGTCGATTGAAGCCGTGGATGGGCAAAACCCCCAGAAGTCGCAAGGGACGGTGAGGGATCGCATGCGAGCATCCGCCAAGCACATGCATGACCTGGTCGCGCGTGAACTCTACTACCGCACCTACGAAACAAGTGACGGCTATGTCACGGTAGGGTGCCTGAATGTCCCCCAGCGACGGCATTTCATGTCCATCGTCGGTCTGGAGGATCCTTGGTTCGAAAATCCGGATGCACTGCCGCAATCGGACGAAGAGGACACTAGTCGGCGGGCTCTCACCGCATATGCTGAGCACGAGTTCACCAAACGCAGCACCGCTGAATGGGTTACCGCGTTCGAGGCTTGCGGCGTCCCTTGCGCCCCTGTGCAGATGTCAGACGACTTGATGTTTGACCAGCAGGTCGAGGCGGGGGGCTACTTCGTCGATTTCGTCATGCCCGAGTTCGGCCGAGTTCGAACCATGGGCTTGGGCATAGCCACTGACGGTCGCCCCAAATCCCATCGTCCGCCCCCCGCACTGGGGCAGCATACCAAGGAAATTCTTGATGAACTCGCCGCCCGCCAAGCCGCAGAGACATCAGCAAACGGAGTTCGTTGACATGAATCAAGGCGCGGGTGCACTCGAAGCCAGTGAAAGCGTCGTCGACCAAGCTGATTTTGAAATGATTCAGGAGGTCGCTCAAGCCTTTGTCGCGAAGGAGCTGACCACAAAAGTCGTCCGCCAAGCCGAACGTGGCGACTGGACTGCCGCGAACGAACTCTGGAAGGCGGTTGCCGACTTGGGCTGGATCAGCCTGCTGGCTCCCGATGCGTTCGGCGCGCAGGGGCTGCCCGTTGTCGCAATGATTGCAGAGGAGCTGGCGACGGCAGCGTTTCCGATGCCCTTCGCGGAAACTGCAGCCTTTGTCATACCGCTTTTGGCAAAGTTCAACGATGGATCCCTCTCCAATTTGATCGAAGCTGTCACCACCGGCCAGAAGCTTATAGCTATTGCCATGCCGGCGAATGGGTTGCCCGCAAGCATAGAAGACTGCGCCATTACACCGTTGGCAGATAATGCGGGCGGTAATCCATGGGTCGCCGAGCACCTTGAGCGTGCCGATGCGGTCATTATCCCCGTACAGGCGGATGTGGGTGTCGCGTTCGCGCTGGTGGACAGGCCCATTGCCGGATGGGGCGGAGCGGCGAACCCGGATATTGCCAACAATGGATATCGCACCCTGGACTGGGCGTTGGTGGCCGACGGCGAGACCGTCATCATCGGCAATGGTGAATGCCGATGGAAGGATTTGGAAGCAGCGCTGAACGTTCTGCGCACGGTCCTGTCAGCCCAGGTCGTTGGTCTTTCCCGAGGGGCGCTGGACCTAGCCGTTGCCTATGCCAAGGAAAGGGAGGCGTTCGGGGTGGCCATCGGCTCGTTCCAAGCCGTCCAACAGCGACTTGCGGAGGCATATATGGAGAACTTCGCCGCACGTCTGCTTGTCGGAAACGCAGCGATCTCGCCCACTTCCGTTTATGTGGCCATGGCCTCGATCCAAGCCGGGGAGAGCAGCCGCAAATGCACTTTCACGGCGCAGCAGATTTGGGCGGGTATGGGATACACGCTCGAAACGGATGTGCAGCTTTACTTTCGGCGAGCCCGTGCTCGGCAGCTGCTTCTCGGTTCGCCCTGGCACCACCGCGAGACGGTTTGGCACGAGGCAGCTCAACAGAAGTGGGCAGTTTAGCATCAGCGGCGCGAAATTGCGTGGTTGGCGACTTCCCGAAACGTCCAAGAGGCAGGGACATGTTCCAGACCAAACTGACCAGACTTCTTGGTATCCAGCATCCTATCATCTGCGGGGGCATGTTCCGGATCGGGCGTGCCCCATTGGCGGCGGCTGTGTCCAATGCAGGTGGGCTCGGCATCATTACATCCGCAACTTTCTCTGATCTCGAGACGTTTTCCGCAGAAATCAAGATGTTGCGCAGCCTTACCGACAAGCCTTTTGGCGTGAACATCAACCTCTTTCCCACGGCGCGACAGTATTCGCCGGAAGATTTCTTGGAGATTTGTATCAATGAAGGCGTACCCGTTCTTGAGACTTCCGGCCAAAACCCAGAAGCCTACATTGAAAGGATCAAGAACGCGGGCCTGAAGATAATACACAAGGTGCCGGCCGCCCAGTACGCGCTCAAGGCTCAAAACATTGGTTGCGACGCCGTTGCAGTGGTCGGAAACGAAACGGGCGGCCATCCCGGAATGACCGACGTCAGCACTCTGATCATGGTTCGGCAGGCGGCGTCGCGGATCGAGATTCCTCTTATCGCCGGTGGAGGATTTGGCGACGGCGAAGGGTTGCTAGCGGCCTTGAGTCTTGGCGCCGACGGCATCGTCATGGGGACGCGATTCCTCGCGACGCGGGAGGCGGGCGCCCACCAGGCCGTGAAGGACTGGATGGTTGCTGCGAAGGCTGAGGATACTCTAATTGTTCAAAAATCAATCGGCTCGCCGATGCGGGTCGCCAAGAACGCCCTCGCAAGCAGGGTCGTGCAGATGGAAGCCGCAGGCGCAGGTCTGGATGACCTCTTGCCCCTAATCACCGGCAGCAGGAACCCCTCAGTTTACTTTGAGGGAAAACTCGATGATGCGATTTGGTCCTGCGGACAAGCTGTTGGATTGATTAAGGACGTCCCTAGCTGCGCCGAGCTGATCGATCGGATCATCACGGAAGCCTCAGCTGCTTTGGCGTCCATCAACGCCGGAGTGGTTTGACGCACGAAGCTTGGCCCATTCTCCCTGCGCTAGTGATGAAAACAGCGCCCTGGGGCAGCGTTTACTCCAGCATTGTTCAACCAGCCAAGGCCGTTAGCAAGGTTTAGAGATGTCAGAATCAGCAACACGGCAAGCGGTGAGGCTCGAGCGGCGAGGCGGTATTGGCGTCATCATTATCGACAACCCGCCAATCAATGCCGGTTCACTCGAGGTTCGTCACGGGCTTCTGAAAGCAGTCCTTTCCGTGGACTCTGATGAGGAATTGTCGGGTGGCCTGTTGATCGGCGCCGCCGGGATGTTCATGGCCGGCTCCGACATCCGCGAATTTGGAACCCCGCTGAAAGACCCGCAGCTTCCATCGGTCATCGCTGCCATCGAGGACAGCGCCAAGCCGTTCGTGGCCGCAATTGCCGGCGCGGCCCTGGGTGGTGGGTATGAGCTCGCGCTGGCTTGTGATGGTCGCATTGCCAGCCCGGAAGCTGTAGTCGGTCTTCCAGAGACCACCCTCGGCCTTATTCCGGGGGCCGGGGGTACACAACGCCTTCCGCGTCTGGTTGGGCAGGAGAAGGCAGTGGAGCTAATCTGCGCGGGCACCCGCGTACCTGCAATCGAAGCAGTCAAGTTAGGCATGATCGATGCGGTGGCCCAGAGGGATCTCGAATCTGAAGCTCTTGCTTTCCTAGCCGGTCTTCAGTCCGCCAAACGCAGGGTATCCGACAAGCAGGTTCCGGAAAGCGACCCTGTCTCATTCGCCAAGACCAAGGCCCATGCGCTAATTTCTGGCCGCCATAGGCCACATATCAAGGCGGCGATCACTGCCATCGAACAATGCGGCCGCTTGCCGTTCAAACAAGGCCTGGCCGACGAGCGCGCGGAGTTCCAAAAACTGAGGGTGGGCCGAGAGGCTTCGGCCCTGCGCCATCTGTTCTTCGCAGAGCGCAAGGCTGTGAAAGTTGCTGAAGCCGCTGCGTCCGGGGCCATCCCGATTGAGGTGGTTGCTGTGATCGGCGGGGGCACCATGGGTGCCGGGATAGCGGCTGCGCTCCTTGGAGCCGGAAAGTCGGTTATTATCGTGGAATCCACTCTTGATGCCGCGGCTCGTGCACTCGACCGTGTCCAGCAAGGATTTCAGCGACGCGTCGAGCGCGGACGACTGGACCCCGCACAATTGGGCCTTTTTCTATCCCGGCTTACAGTCACCGCAGATGCTCGGCGTGTTGGCGAAGCCGATGCCGTCGTCGAAGCCGTATTTGAGGATATCGGCGCAAAGCAGCAGGTATTTGAGGCCCTTGGGAGCGCAGCGCGACCAGACGCGGTGCTTCTGACGAACACGTCGTACCTCTCGGTCTCCGAGATCGCAGCGTTTTCCGGCCGCCCCCAGGACGTGGCGGGAATGCATTTTTTCAGCCCGGCTGATGTGATGCGCCTCGTTGAGATCGTTCGACATGCGGACACGTCTGCGCGTGTCACAGGCGCGGCCTATGACCTCGCACTTACAATGGGAAAACTGCCTGTACTCTCGAAGGATTCGTTTGGATTCATCGGCAACCGCATTTTTGCGGCGTACCGCCGCCAGTGCGAATTTATGCTGGAGGAGGGGGCGCTTCCGCACGAGATTGACTCTGCACTGGAAGCGTTCGGGTTCGCCATGGGGCCGTTCGCAGTGGCCGATTTATCAGGCCTGGACATCAGCTGGCGCATGCGCCAAGCGACAGCACCACTCCGCAAACAGACAGATCGTTATGTCATAATCCCGGACCTGTTGTGCGAAGCAGGCCGGTTCGGCCGCAAGACGGGAGCCGGTTACTATCTATACCCGGCGTCAAGAGGCCGCGGCGAAGTTGACCCCATCGTAACCGATCTCATCATAAAGGCGTCGAGCGAAGCGGGGCGCGTTCGTCGACCGATCTCAGCTTCCGAGATCGTCAACCGTGCAATGGCCGCTATGGCAAGTGAGGCTGCATGGGTTATTTCCGAGGGCGTAACCCATTCGCCGTCAGATATCGACCTGGTGCTGACCAATGGCTACGGTTTCCCCAAGCATGAAGGAGGAATTCTTTTTTGGGCGCGAAATCAGGACCGAGCCTCGTTGGACGCTGCCTTCACGGACCTCGTCGAAAGCCATGGATCTGGTTTCCAAACTGGACCGGTGACGGCCCTTCTGTTGGATAAAACCGAGAAGGCTTCCTGATATGGCCGAGGCCTATATCTGCGACTACATCCGTACGCCGATCGGCCGATTTGGCGGTTCCTTGTCTTCCGTTCGTGCAGACGACCTCGGCGCCGTACCCCTGAGGGCACTGGCGGAGCGCAATTCCGGGATCGACTGGCAGGCGGTAGACGACGTCGTCTACGGCTGCGCCAACCAGGCCGGCGAGGACAATCGCAACGTTGCGCGCATGGCGCTGCTGCTGGCCGGCCTGCCAAAGGAGATTCCGGGCTCGACCGTCAATCGGCTGTGCGGCTCCGGCATGGATGCGCTGACCATCGCCGCGCGCGCCATCAGGGCAGGCGAAGCCGAGCTGATGATCGCAGGCGGCGTCGAGTCGATGAGCCGTGCGCCTTTCGTCATGCCCAAGGCGGATACCGCTTTCTCGCGCAATGCCGAGATTTACGACACCACCATCGGCTGGCGCTTCGTCAACCCGCTGATGAAGAAGCAGTATGGCGTCGATTCTATGCCGGAAACCGGCGAGAACGTGGCCGAGGATTTTTCTGTGTCACGCGCCGACCAGGACGCCTTTGCCGTGCGCAGCCAGGACAAGGCGGTCGCCGCGCAAGCCAATGGCCGGCTGGCGAAGGAGATCACGGCGGTGACGATCCCGCAGCGCAAGGGCGATCCGGTGGTCGTCTCGAAGGATGAACATCCGCGCGCGGGTACCACGGTCGAGGCGCTGGCGAAACTGCCGACGCCGTTCCGGCAAGGCGGCACGGTCACCGCCGGCAACGCCTCCGGTGTCAATGACGGCGCCGCGGCGCTGATCGTCGCATCCGAGGCAGCCGTGAAGAAATACGGCCTGACGCCGATCGCCCGCATCCTCGGCGGTTCTGTCGCCGGCGTCGCGCCACGCATCATGGGTTTCGGCCCGGTCCCGGCAACGCAGAAGCTATGCGCGCGGCTTGGCCTGACGCCGCAAAAATTCGACGTCATCGAACTCAACGAAGCCTTTGCCTCCCAAGGCATCGCCGTGCTCCGCGCCCTCGACGTCAAAGAGGACGCGGAGCACGTTAATCCAAATGGCGGCGCTATCGCGCTCGGCCATCCCTTGGGCATGTCGGGCGCCCGCGTCTCCGGCACGGCTGCACTGGAGCTTCGCGAACGTGGCGGCCGCTATGCACTGGCCACCATGTGCATGGGAGCCGGCCAAGGCATCGCTGTGGCGTTTGAGCTAGCCTGAGGATCTTCGCGGACTCTCAATCTAAAGTGCAACAGGGTTACACAAATCGCATAAGATATATTATGGAACTTGATTTTGTTTAATTATATCAAAAGCTTAATATTGCTCTGCCGATGATAGCGGCCTTCATCAGCGGGCACTGGCGGTCCGCAAAATATTCCAGCAGCGTGCCGCCGGCTGAAACCATGACCAGCGGTCCGAAGTCCGCATCGTGGACGTAGCCGAAAGCCAATTCGATGCCCCTTGCCGGCCATCTTTTGAACGATCACGCGGTCGCCGAGGCTGGCGCGCAGATAGACTATGTCGGCCAACGGGCTCGCCCCTGAATTCAAGGACGAGCCTCGTCGGAATCTTTTCAGGCACGGACAGGATCGGCCGCCCTTGCAAGCGAGCCCGCGAATATGGAAAGAGCCTCATCCAGAATTTCGTCCGATGTGGTCAGCGGCACGAGCACGCGGATAACATTATGGGCGCGACCCGCCGAAGCTAGGAGAAGTCCGTTCTCGGCCGCATCCTTAATCAGCCACGACGTTAGTTCGGGAGCCGGACGGCGGGATTCGACGTCCTCCACGAGTTCGACACCGACCATCGCTCCGGCATTCCGGACCTCGCCGACAATCTGTCGGTTCGTGGACTGGTTGAGGGCGCGGAATCCGGCAGCAAGACGATCGCCGATCTTCACACTGCGCGCAGCGAGGCCCTCTTCCTGGAGCACGTCTAGCGCGGCCACGGCCGCCGCGCAGGCGAGCGGGTTGCCTGCGTAGGTACCACCGAGGCCACCGGGCGGCACCTTGTCCATGATCTCGGCCTTGCCGATGAGAGCGGCGATCGGCAGTCCCGCGCCGAAGCTCTTGCCGATAGCTACGAGGTCCGGCTCGACACCGGAATGCTCGATCGCGAAGACCTTGCCAGTCCGTGCGAAACCGCACTGTACCTCGTCGGCGATCAGGACGATTCCGCGCTGGTTGCAGACCTCGCGCAGTCCCCTCAGGAATTCCGGCGGTGCGGCGACGAAGCCGCCTTCACCCTGCACAGGTTCGATCACGACGGCGGCGATTTGCTCGCCTTCCGTCTGAGATTCCACCAGGTCCCTAAAGGCATCGAGCGCTTCGGAAGCGCTAGGCCCACTATACGGCGACGGGAAAGGAGAGAAATGGATATCCCCCGGGAATGGGCCGAACCCGCGCTTGTAAGGGTCGATCTGCGAAGTCATCCCGAGGGTCAACAGGGTACGGCCGTGGAAGCTGCCGCGGAACACCACGATGCTTCGCCGCCCTGTGTGGTAACGCGCGACCTTGATCGCGTTTTCGACCGCCTCGGCACCTGTCGTGACTAGAAGCGTCTTCGACTTCCCGGAGAACGGAGCCAACGCGTTCAGCCGCTCGGCAAGCTGAATGTAGCCCTGGTAGGGAATGCTTCCAAAGAATGTGTGGGAGAACCGGTCGAGCTGTGCTTTCACAGCCGCGATGACCTTGGGATGAGAGTGTCCGACTGCCAAGGCCCCCATACCGCCGATGAAATCGATGTAGCGACGGCCCTCAATGTCCCAAACCTCGGCGCCTAGGGCGCGCTCGGCATAGACCGGAAACGCAACCGCAACCCCGTGGGGCAACGCCTGCTCGCGCCTTGCCTCTAGATCCGCGCCGACTTCCGATACCATACCGCAATCCTCCGCCACTCTGTTCAAGCCGCGCCGCTTGGGAAGGCAGTCCGACGGCTCTATTGCCGAATGGAACGTCTAGCAGATGGCATACTGGTCGCTATCGAGAAAAACGAACCAGGCGGGTGAGAATTATTCGCCGGCGAGCGGCGCTTCTCAATAACGGGCCGCCTTCGTCGGCTGAGCAAGACGTCCTGATTAGGCGACTGATCTCGGCTTGAGCGGATCCTGCGCCGCCAAAGTCGATGTCGAGCTTGGCATAGCGCACTCCATTCGCCTCACAGAGGCACTCGGCATATTTCGGCACACGGACTGACAGCCTTCAGCCTGCCTCAGCAAGACGGCGCTCGCTTGAGACCCTATGCGCTAGATCCTAAGGGCGGATCACACTTCCTGCAACACCATGTCTTGGGAGACCAGCACCGGCTTGTCCGGGCCATTTGATAGCTGCTTTGAGCGACTGCCACTATTACTCAGGCATCCGGAAGGGTGTCGGATCGCGAAAGCGGCGTAGCACGTTCGCAGATATGTGTGCGACGTGGTTGTTATTTTCGGCGTGCGGGAGGCAACTGCCCCAAGCTATCGAGCCGACAGAAAAGACCGCGCCGCCCGCAGGGGTCTCAAAGAACGTCATATCGGCACGAATGGGCTCCCTTGGTGCATCGTTCCACAGTCTGGTGAAATAGTTAAGCCCTCCCAGTGTACGAATGAACGAACTACCATGCTGCTCGGAGGATGCTACGACGAGTGCGTGACGCGGCGTACCTAGCCCTACATCAGCCACGTCAATCTCAAGTCCGGCGGCTCCGCCTGTAATGCCGAAATCGCCAATGATATCTTCTGTAATACCATCGAAAATAAAGCGAGCTCGGGGGTCTTCTCCGGCCTCCAGACGACGATAATAGCTGCTGCGGTCGAATGCCTCGGTCAAATACCCAACGCCCACCAAGGATTGTTCGGGTCTGCCTAGATCCGACCACGTCCCGCAGGGGCGGCCAATAAAGCTACTGTATGCTTCTCCAGCACCAAAGCGGCCGTTTCCGGGCCGTCTCCGCCTGATCTCAATCAGGCCGTTTCGTGCGGGATGGAAATCGATTGCCCAGTAAAACCCGTTGGCGCCGAGGTACATAAGCCGTCCACCTCTCGCGAGAAATCCGTCGAGAGCCTGCAACATCGGTAGCGACCAATATTCAGGATGACTTCCGGTAACGAGCACCTGACATCCGTCCAGGGCCGCCAATCCCTCACGGTCGAGGTCTTCGTCTGTCATTGTCTGGTGATCCGGAGCTGCATGGGCAAGCCAGCCGAGCAAACAGAGGTCGATCTGGAAGTTCCAGAGCCAGCCCCCGGGCTGGAGGTTCAACGCAGGTCGCCGCAGAGATCCAATGCATCGCTCACTGCCATCATCATGGGGATCGTAGAGCGATTTGCCGAGGCCGGGGTGCTCAAAGGCCAGAAGATCAAGCGGGGTGTATGAGGAGGCGACGCAACCGAGGTTATATTCGTTCGTTTGCCGCT
This sequence comes from Mesorhizobium sp. M1312, assembly GCF_040318115.1. Taxonomy (NCBI): domain Bacteria; kingdom Pseudomonadati; phylum Pseudomonadota; class Alphaproteobacteria; order Hyphomicrobiales; family Phyllobacteriaceae; genus Mesorhizobium; species Mesorhizobium sp. M1312. The sequence goes on from NZ_JAMYLQ010000008.1 coordinate 119,471, forward strand.
GCATGGTCAAGTTCGCATAGGCCGCATATGTTGCAGTCGGTGCCAGAAAGGCAACATCGCCGATAGCGTCGGCAGCCTTCCGCACAAAGAATGGAACAAAAAACTCGGCCTCCGCGCCGCGCAAGCGCGCTGCGTAGCATCCGCTGGGCCAATCAGTTGGCACGGTAAGCCTCAGGTCCTCCTGCCAGCCGGGGTTCTCGATGTCGTCGTGGTGGAAATGAGCTGCGCCATACTGTTCAGGCGCGCTGCGCCAATCCATGGTTGGGCTTTCCCAGTTCGAACCCTGAACGGCGCGGGTGGGCTGGTTAATGCACACGCCGTCATGGCCACAGCCGGATCGATCCGGAACAATTTCTGACGCTGGATCACTCAGCAAATCCCAGTCGCCCAGACAGGACCAACTCAAAGGTTCCGTCGGCTTGCGCAAAGCCAAGTCGTTAAGACTTTCGAGCGACAGCGCCCCAGCCAGGATGCGAGGACGCTCGATCTTGCCATTAAAGTGGTGATGGGGAATTCCACTGTGATCCCGCTCCGCCGCTATCAAAAGGCGACCATCGCTTAGTGCTGGCGGCTCCACATTGTCTACTGTTAGGCGGCTTACGCCAATATAGTCATGTGTTCCGGACTTAAGACCACGCGTCACAACCAGCAGATGATGGCGCTCAGCATCATAGCTCAGGGCAACGAAGCTCCATAGCCAGAGAGGCAAGGGGCCATCCAGGCGGTAGGTGCGCGGCCCGGCGGGACCCCCGAGAATCGCCGCCAGACAGCCGTCGGCCTCCAGACGCAAGGCCATGCCCCCATCTCCACCGGCGGTCAGAGTACTGAGCACGCTGTGAGGTTGGCCTGCAATCAGAGTCGGCATGACATTGGCACAAATGGTCACCGACCTAAGATCGGCCAAGCGCTGCGATCCCTTAACCTCAATGCGGGAGCCGGCACGAATGGGCTGCTCGCGTCCGGGATAACGGCGAGCCTCGGGCGCCGTCATGACGAGCGGGCGAAATGGTAGCATCTCCGGCCCGAAGTCGCCGCCGAGCAGGCGGACGAAGTCGCATTCGAAGCTGTCGAGTTTCAGACAGCTTACAGCGAAGGCGATACTTTCGCCAGGCTTAACGCTGTCGCGGTCGGCATAGGCGAGAATCGCTGCGCGATCAGACATCGTTGCCACCCTCCTGCATGGGCAGCGGACCGATGAGATGCTGCCAACGCTGCTTGAACACCCAGCGATCAACATCCTCGCGTGATTGAAAAGGCAGTGGCCCGATCTCGACCACCCGCATGGGCAAGTCCAGCGACCATCGCGCAGCACGCCATTCGCTATACGGCTTGGTCATAATGGCGATCCATTTGCCAGCGACCGGCTGTGAGCGCATGACGTCCAGAATAAGGCTCAGCTCGGCACTGTGCCGACCGAAAGGTGCGGCCTCGAATTCGCGGACCAGGTCCGAACGACCGGCAAAGCCAGCCAACGCAGAGCGGGCGGCAGCTGTACCGGCGCTCTCCGGCGAGTAGTCCGGTTGAAAGTTCTCGAATTCAGGGCTCGGGCGGTAGGTCGTCATAGCGGGCCTCTCGGCGGAGCGTGCCAATCGTTCGATCCGTGCATTGTCACCCCTCGATACCGCTACATTTCTCCCCGACGAACTCTTCGCGGCATCATGTTTTTCTTGTAGCGACGATGGTCGTGGGAGGCGGCATGTCGTTCGCGCCAAGTGAACGTAACGCACCACGAAACTCCACCTGGAACGCCTGTCGACGAGCGAAAACCCAGCTGCCGGCGAGATGACGGGGCTTCGTCGTACCCGACGAAGCCCTAAACAAACCTAGCTCATGAGGCTAGGTCGAGCCACACCTTATCGAGGTGGATCTCAAATGTGGGGTGCATCGCGTTGCCCCTAACGTGCTTTGCAGAATGATTGAACAGGGTAAGCCAATAAGGTTGTATGATAACGCCAGATTCCTGCAGGAGCGTTTCTACATCTTGCATGAGCGCTTTGCGCTTCTGCGGGTCCGGAATCGTCAACGCGGCGTCAAGTTTCTTATCGAATTCCGGATTTGACCACGCCGTCTCATTCCATGCTGCGCCGCTGCGATAGGCAAGCGCCAATACTTGTACGGCCAATGGCCGCATGTTCCAGTTGGTAGTCGACAGGGGGTATTTCAACCAGTCGTTCCAAAAAGTGCTACTGGGAATAACCGTACGTTTGACCTTGAATCCGGCCTCCCGCAACTGCGCGGCAATCGCATCGCCCGTGTCTTTATGCCAATCCTCGTCATTGCTGATGATCTCGTGTTCGAAGTCCATTTGGTTGGCATCGATCATGAGGCGTTTGGCAGCCTCAATATCCCGTTTCTTTTCCGGAACCGGGTAAAACTCGGGATGTATCGGCGCGACATGATAATTCGCGCCAACGGTGCCATAGCCACCAGCCGCAAGTTGCAACACAGAACGGTTGTCAACTGCCAGCTGCAGTGCATTGCGCACCCGCTGGTCGTCGTACGGTTTGGTAGTGGCATGGGCGCGGCACACCAGCGTTGTGGCCGTTTGCGCTTCAGACCTTACCAAACCGAGTTTATCGAATATGGTGACGTAATCTGCGAACGTCTGATAATTCGCGTCGACTTCGCCTGACTCAAAGGCGCTCATAAGAGCGGACGGATCGCTGCCATAGTCTATGAATTGCACTTCGTCTAGGTAAGCTTCACCGCCCCACCAGCTTCCATTGGTTCGACGCTTCAGAACAGCCTTTTGGCCCACGTCCAATGACACCAATTCAAACGGCCCCGTGCCGACGGGATGTGCAACGAGGTCCGCCCCGTTCTTTTCGTAGTCACGGTGTACAATTAGTGCAGGATAATCGGCAAACCCCGGAATGATGGTAATATCGGGCTTGGGAAGCTTGAGTTTGACGGTGTGGTCGTCAATTTTTGTAATAGCGCCCTCCAATGCTTTGCCGGTCTTTTCATCAACGAGCGTGGCCATGCGCGCAGCCATTGAATTCCCAGGCACATCCCTTTCACACCAGCGCATCAGGTTAAAAATGACGTCATCTGCAGTGAAGTCATCGCCATTGTTCCATTTGACGCCCTTGCGCAGATGCAAGACGTATTCCGTCGCGTCGTCATTCGTGTCCCAAGATTCAAGAAGCATCGGCTCAAAAGTATATGCATTGGTATATTTTACCAGCGATTCAACGTATTGACGATACATATTCCCTAATACAGGAAGATCATTTATACGGGGGTCCTTCTGACCAAAAAGCTGCATGGCAATTCGCAGAGTTCCACCCTTCTTCGGGACTTCTTCGGCATGCGCCGGCGGTATTGCATCCAGCATCGAGTACGCCATCGCTGTTGACGCACCAAAGACGGAAGCGAGAGCCAAGAACTCGCGCCGGTCCATTTCCTCCCTTTTTGCTCCCTCGGCGAGACTGTCGAAGATCTTCGGCATAGGTTTGCCATGCCTAGTAAAATACCCCATTTAAACCTCCCAATTGGTTAAGGACAGCGGCTTTATACCCGCACGAAAAGCGCCAAAATCTCTGGTTCGATAGTCGGAAGAGCTGTGCTTTCCGCTGAATGCTCCATTCACGTACCAGGGAATGCTCCATTCACGTACCAGGGGATGTTACAGAGAATGGCGCTTCTGAGCATGTGAATTAAAATCAACCGGCAAGCGACTTTTTTGCGATGGCTTGAGGTAAACCATGCTGGAATGTCCGTGTATGGACGCGGAAGCCCGGGCATTTCAGACCCGCTGCGGCAGCTTACCGCTAGCCTGTCGAAGCTAGCCCCCGAACATTGCGCCAGCCAGAGGACCGAGATCCCCCTCGAAAATCTTTACCTAAACCCGCCAACCGGGTTAACGTCGAACGCCAATCCGTACACCATTGTCCAGATCCGAGCTGGGCGGAGTACGCCCGACTTAGGAACCGTCAGGGCTCTTCGAAAGTTTGGATCACGCCGTCAGTTCATTGATCCGGATTGCTTTACGATGAACGATGCGGCAAGAATGTCGACGGTATCTGGGCGATTTCCCTTCGTGCCGGGAAGCGGATCAAAGACCCTCGAACATGCGACGATCCCTAACGAAGGCCGAATCGGCCGGTTGGAAATAGCGGCGATCGGTTCAGGCCGGCCAGATGGCGTGGGAGGCGTTCAGTCTCCTCATCACCTCATGCTCCCTCAACTCAGCGCACCGGCGTTCGATCAGGGGCTCGGAACCTCGGCATGAATTCGTCAGCTGCAACGGCGCAGGCTGATGTGACGATGGTCAAGGCGCCTTCGGCAGGGAAAGTGGGGTTGGGCTCTAGAACGTTGCGCGTCATCGCGACACGTCATTGTCATAGTCGTTACAGGCAGGCTCATGCGCCAGGAGATCGAGCCGACTGAAAAAACCGCCCCCGCCCCCGCCGTTTCGAAAAAGACATATCTGCCCGCACGTTTTGTTCTCACTGCCGCCAATCATCCAATGCATGGCCCCGAATTCTTCCTTAGCCAGTACCATGTAGTCGGTGTGGTTCGTTGAGGAAGCAATCACCACAGCGTGTTGTGGCGATCCCAACTCTGGGTCATACCGATCCAGCTCTTGTCCGGCCGCCTCATTGCCAGCAAGACCATAATCGCCGAACACGCGGCCTCGGCTATAACGGCCTTCTTCTGGCTTGCCTGCGCGCTGCCGATTTGCTTACGGAACGACTTGGGCTCAGGCATACTTCAATAAAATCCACGTTCAAATCGGTGTCGATCCAACCGGGCGCGACCGCGTTGCAACGCACGCCATCGTCGCTGTGGTCCGCCCGGGTCAGGCCGTGGAGACCCGCCTTGGAGGAGCGCAATAGGCCGCGTGTTTCGGATTGGACCCTAGTCCCTCAATTGATCCCACATTCACGATTGTGAATTCCCGGTCCTCACCGCGTTGCGCCGTAAACACGCGAGCCTCTTCGGTCCGAAGCCGATGCGCTACTGCGAAGCCGATACCGCTACGCCCGCCTGTCACAAGGGCAACCTTTATGCTTGCTGAAGCGGCCTCTGCCGGAAGGACCTTCACCCGGCAGAGCACTTTGAGAACTTTGAGATGCTTTCTGATCACGTTCTTCGCGACGCTCGAAGGGCGAGCGCCCAGCTAGATTGTTCAGGACGGGGACGAGAGCGGAAACGGTGCGGGATCACGGAACCGCTCTAACACGTTTCTGGTCAATCGGGACACGTCATTGTCGTATCCGTTACTGGGCAGGCTCATGCACCAAGATATTGAGCCGACTGAGAAGACTGCCCCGCCGCTGGAGGTTTCGAAAAAGACCAGGTCTGATCGAACGTTCTTGTTCTCGCTCCCCCCGATCATCCAGTGCATAGCCCCGAACTCCTCCTTGGCCAGCACCATGTAGTCAGAATGGTTGATTGAGGACGCGATCACCAGCGCGTGTTGAGGCGATCCCAGATCTCTATCATAGCGATCTAACTCCTGCCCGGCCGCTCCATTGCCGGCAAGCCCGTAGTTGCCGAACGGTCCGTCCTTGCTGATATCCTTGCAAATGAAGTCAACGCGAGGGTTGGCGCTGTCCGGATTCCACTGATAATAGGATCCGGACTGGAACCCTTGAGCACAAAAACCCACTCCCAAAAGTTCGTTGGGGGTCCGATCTTGGCGACGCCAGAGGCCCCCGTATTCGCCCGTCGTACTCATAAAATACTCGCCGGGCTCAGCAGACCAGGTACGCGAGCCGTCCTCGGAGCGCCGAACTTCGATCAAACCCGGTAGGGTCGGATGGAACGCCGTCCTCCAGTAGAACCCGTTCCCACCAAGATAGATCAGGCGCCCGCCCCGGCTGAGATGAGTCCGCAAAGCATCCCACATAGCCATGGACACATATTCGGGGTGGCAACCGGTCAGGACGACGCGATAGGGTTCGAGTATGCTCTCGCCCTCTTTGTGAAGATCCTCGTCGGTGATGACATCCGCGGAGATACCCATGGCATCAAGCCAGCCCGTGACATACCCGTCGCCGCCAAACGACCAATACTTTGCATTTGGAGATATGTTCAGGACCGGCCGCAAACGGGACGAATAACAAACGCCACTGCCGTCGGTGTGTAGATCGTAGACCGATTTCCCATATTCTGGGTTTTCGTCGAGGAAGATGTCGTCTTCACCGAAAATGGGAAGAGCCCCCATGCTCATCTCATCAAGAGGGTCGCGTGCGATAAGCCTTTGGTTCGCATAAGCCGTGTAGGTCGCCGTGGACGCCAGATATACAACCTCGGAGGTCGCTTGCCCCTTCGGCGGCCGCACGAAGAAGATCACGTACGCCGGCATCGCACCGCGAGCGTCAAGGCGAGCAGCATAGACTCCGCTGGCGATGCCCTCGGGCACAGTGAACGTAAAATCTGTCGACCAGCCAGCGTCGTAGAGATCATCGTCATGGAAATGAATGGCACCATATTCCCCTGGCGCAGAACGCCAATCGTGAACCCTTCCCGTCCAATTAAAGCCTTTCATCGCCCTGGTGGGCATATTGACGAGTTTTCCGTCCAACGCATGTCCCGATACGTCCCTGAAGACATCGGATCCCTGGTCAATGCTGAAATCCCAATCGGCAACCAGATGAGGGGCTAGTCGGCTGACTCCAGTGTCGCCGCTAAGTGAAGCAATCTCGTGGACGGACGCGGCGCCGGCGTAGAGCTTAGGGCTGTCAATCTTGCCATTGTAGTGTCCACCCGCTCGCACGCCTGCTGCTTCGCTGGTTTGTCGATGGGAGGCGATATAAAACGAATCCTGCGGAGAGATTTGCGGACCTGAAGTTTCATCAAACAGTCGGGTTTCCGGGGAGCTCAGGTCGCCTGCGTTGCAAAGGGAACTCTGGTGAAGGATGACCGCACGCGTTTTCGCATCGTAACTGGCTGCGACGAAAACCCACTGACGTTCCCGCAGAGGAGTGTTCAGTGTAACCGCCGACACATTCCCTTTTCCATCCCCACTGAGGAAAGCTAACCGGCACGCCTCGTCAATCTGAAGCGCAAAACCTGCGCCGATTCCGTCATCCCAGGTACCTGCAATGGTCTGACGTTTGGACCCAAGCAAAGTGGGCCAGAGCCATGCATGGAAAGTAAAGTCCAGCAGGTTGGAAAACGCGGTCTTGTGTTCAATATAGCCGTAAGAGCCGGTGTAGATTCGCTGGCGTCGCGCTGGGTATTGGCCGGCGAAAGGTGCATCGACCTCGCGTTCAATGAGGCCAGCGGTTTGCGGATGGTCTTCCGTTGTGATCAGCCTCACTAGTCGGGCCGAAAAGTCAGCGGCGTCGCCTATTGAGCTCACCTTGAATTCGATGGTGTCGCCGGGCTTTGCGCTTAAGACATTGGCGTAACCAGACAACGTCCTCACGGCCGATCTCCGCCTGGAAGTTCCGTTCCGAAATGTTGGCGCCATCGCTGGCGAAACACGTACCACTCCGCATCTCCCAGATCGTTGAAAACGACGTCCTCGTGCCTTTTGATGGGCTGGCCTGGGATCCCCGTCAGAGTCACGAGCATCCAGCTTCGGTTCGCCTGAATGGCGAGCAAGGCATGTTTCCCGGCTATGGGAACGCTTCGAAACGTCCGCAGAAGTTTCTGCAGATTCGGGCTGTGATGCCCGAACGGTGCACGACGGAATTCGGCCGCCAAATCAAGCGACTCTGATGGGTCGTCAGCCTGCATGGCTACTCAGCCTCAGCTAATGCAGGCGTGCCCGAAGTAAGATCGCTATCGACGGCAGCATCGATCGAGTCCTCAATTATTTTCAGAGACTCATCTATGATTGCATCCGGTATCGTAAGCGGAACCAGGAAGCGAAGCACGTTAAAGTACCGGCCGGCTGACGCCAGCAACAGCCCCCTCTCAGCTGCTTCCTTGATCACTCTCACGGTCAGTGATCGCGCGGGCTTGCGCGACTCCGCATCTTCGACCAATTCGACGCCGATCATCGCCCCTAGCCCGCGGATGTCCCCTATCACCGAGCTATTTCGTTTCTTCTGAATGCGTTGCAGACCGGACTTAAGGCGCTCACCAACCTCTTGGGCCCTGGTGAGAAGGTTTTCCTTATCTATGACATCCAGAACGGCCAGGGCCGCAGCACACGCCAAAGGGTTACCCGCATAGGTTCCGCCCAAGCCACCCACACCGACGCAATCCATGATCTCGGCCTTACCAACCACTGCCGCAATCGGAATACCCGCTGCCAGGCTTTTCGCCGTCAGGATCATGTCAGGTTTGACCCCGGTGTGCTCAATCGCAAACAGGCGGCCGCTTCTTCCCATGCCACACTGGACCTCGTCCGCTACGAGTACAATGCCATGACGGTCACAGAGCCGCCGGATACCGGACATGAAATCAACCGGCGCAGGGATATAGCCGCCCTCCCCTATCAGCGGCTCGATCACGATGGCGGCGACTGCGCTCGCTTCAATTTCCGTTTCAAACAGCGTCTCCAACGCTGTGAGACAATATTCTACGCTGACGCAACGATAGAGGTCCGGATAAGGCGCGCGATAAATGCTCCCAGGAAACGGCCCAAACGACTGCTTGTAAGGATTGACCTTGCCGGTCATAGCCATGGTCAAAAGAGTACGACCATGGAAGGCTCCGCCGAAGACAATGATGCCGCGGCGCTTCGTATACGCACGGGAAATCTTGACAGCGTTCTCGACCGCTTCAGCTCCCGTTGTCAGGAGGAGGGTCTTTGCCGGTCCCCCAACGTTGCAAAGTTTGTTCAAACGCTCCGCGAGGGCGATATAGCTTTCGTAGGGGGCCGTCCCGAAAAACGTATGGCTAAACTTGTTAAGCTGTTCCTGCACAGCAGCCACGACGTCAGGATGCGAATGTCCGACTGCCAGCGCGCCCATCCCGCCCACGAAATCAATATATCGCCTGCCCTCCACGTCCCAAAGCTCGGCATTGCGCGCTTTGTCCACGTAGATTGGGAAGGACATGGAAGCCCCTCCGGAAACGGCGGCCTTTCGACGCTCGTCGAGAGCAGTGTTCGATGCCATCTTGGTTTCTCCTATCGTTTTCGTGATGATCTCAGCTCAATCGCCTAAGGTAGGCTGATTTTGGCCATTCGACCGCCGTCTATCGTCCAGACCTGCCCCGTGACAAAGGACGCCTCGTGCGAGGCCAGCCATGCAACCAGGTTCGCCACCTCTTCTGGCTTACCCGAGCGTCCTATGGGGTGAATGCGAGCAATCTGCTCCCGGAAAGTTTTGGGATCAGTCATGCTCTCGATGAAGTCCACGTTCAAATCCGTGTCGATCCAGCCGGGCGCGACTGCGTTGCAGCGCACACCTTCACCGCTGTGATCAATCGCAATCGCCCGGGTCAGGCCGTGGATGGCTGCCTTCGAAGCGCCGTAAGCAGCGTGTTTTGGGTTGGACCCAATCCCTTCTATCGAACCGATATTGACGATATTGCCAGCGGTCACACGCAGGTGGGGCATAGCACGTTTGATCAACATGAAAGGAGTGGTAAGGTTGACAGCGATAGTCTTCTCCCAGTCCGCCAGGCTCATGTCTTCGACGAGTGCCTCTCGCATCATCCCGGCGTTATTGACCAAGACGTCGAGTCGTCCCGCGCGCTCAATGACCACGTCGATGGCACGGCCTGAGTCCGCCGGATTTGCAAAATCAACCGCAATTCCTTCGAATTCGAGATCCTGACCACGTTGCGCAGTGAAGACGCGAGCACCCTCGGTGGTAAGACGCTGCGAGATCGCAAAGCCGATGCCGCTCCGCCCTCCTGTTACAAGCGCCACTTTGCCCTGAAATCGTCCCATCGCTCTATTTTCCGTACTTCCTCACCAAACGCCCGAGCGCCGCCAGAGTCACCGTTCTCGCGTCCACCCAACCCTGTATACGCACCCGGTTTGCCGCCCCTCCACACTTTTGACGTAGGCCAGCACCACATCCGCAGTGGCCACAGGCTTGGTTCCAACAAAGAAGGATCCGTAAAGCGATGAAGATTCCTCGAGCATCGTGGGACTGACCAAATTGATCCGACGGTTGCTTTGAAGCTCGATCGCCGCACTACGGACAAAACCCTCCAGGGCGCCGTTGACCATAGCTGATGATGTGCCAAGGGGGATTGGATCCTCGTTCGTGGGTCCCGAGGTCAACGTGAATGACCCCCCTTCTCGAAGATATTTCCTCCCAGATCTGACCAAATTGACCTGCCCCATCAGCTTGCTCTTCAACCCGATCGAGTATTGCTCCACCGAAAACTCGGCTAGCGGTGCAAAGTGGACAGCGCCGGCTGTGCAAATCAGACTGTCGAAGTGGCCGGTCTGATTGAATAAACGGGCGATCGAGGCCGGATCCTCCATATTAACCTGAAAATCCCCGGAGCTTCGGCTGACGCGGACAATCTCGTGCCGTTTGCCAAGTTCATCGGCCACGGCTCTGCCGATAACCCCTCCTGCTCCAATGTGGACAATCTTCATGTCAACCCAGTTGCCCCAGTGAGCGGCGCAAAAGGGCCTCCTGGACTGTCGAGAGCGGTCTGAGCGGGCGTCGAACTTGACCTGTTCCGTAGCCACGCAGTTGCGCTGCCCGAACAACAGAAGGCGTATACGGCGCGCGCCATATGAACAGGAGAGACGGCAGCATACGTTGCCACAAAGCCAAGGCCTGTGCGTATTCACCACTGGTAACGAGGTCATAAAGCTTGACTGCTTCGTAAGGCATATAGTTTGCAGCGCCCCAAATCACGCCACGCGCGCCTGCCATGAGAGTGTAAACCGTGGTCGGATCCGCGCCATTCAACACCGTTGCGCCTGTCTGCAGAAATTCTTGATGTACAGTGAAATCGCCAGCACTGTCTTTGATGTAGTTGAAGTTCTTCAATTGCGTCAGGCGCCCCAGAAGTTGTGGCGAAACCGAAATCCCGGTGGCTTGCGGGATGTTGTAGCCGACGATGTCAACGCCCACAGCAGCGTCGATAGCGTTGTAGAAATCGAAGAGGCCATCGTCATCGCTCGGTCCCTCGAAATAGGGAGGCAATATCATCAAAGCCTGAGCGCCGACTGACTCGGCGTGTTGCGATCTCCGGATGACTTCCTCCATGTTGAGAGCCGAGGTTTGACAGATAACGTTGCAGCGCCCCGCGATGTGTTTTGCACCGATCTCGTACAAGCGATTGCATTCGGCCTCCGTGAGGTACGGATGTTGTCCGGTACCCGCACCAAGGACCAGGCCGTGAACACCCGCTTCGATGTACCTGTCTATGAGTTCCTCGAATACAGGATAGCTGATCGCCCCGCTCTCGTCGAACGGTGTCTGCATTGCCAGATTGATGCCCTTCAGGTCCGCCATTTCTCTCTCTCCATCACCTAGACTTCAGCACCAGCCTGCCGAAAACGATAAGCTGTAACCATGCGCACGCCCATCGCCGTTACCGGCTTCGGATAGGGCTTGCTCGGACTTGCTCGCGTCTTCAGGATGTCAATGACCGGCGAGGATTTTCCTGATGCCAGCTCGGCCACGGCTTTGCCGAAGGCAGCGCCCCGCGCCACACCGGTGCCGTTGCAGAAGGCCGCGCCGTATACATTATGATCCAGTTCGCCGAAGACCATCCCACCATTTTGTGCGAGGGTCAGAAGGCCGCCCCAGCTCGCTTCGAAACCTATCGACGAAAGTCCGGGCCACCGACGATCGAACGCGATCTGCTGTTGAACACGAGCCTTCAGGACGTCCTGCTTTGTGGTCTTGAAGTCTGTGGCATAGGAATAAACGTTGCGAAGAAACAGCCGATTGTCGACTGTGCGCCGCACGGTCGTGCCAAAGCTATTGGCCGGTATAAGTCCGTAAGCGTCTTTGCTGCCGACCTGCGACAACTCCCGCTCAGTGAGCTGCCTGGTCATGCTCGCAAATGTGTAGACAGGTATTGCACGGTTCTCGAAGAAACCAAATTTTGTCAGATAGCCCGCAGCGCATATAATAACCTTCGAGGCCCTTATCGTTCCAGTCGGTGTCTCGCAGATATGTCTGGGTGTGCCGAACTGCACTGCAGTGATTGGTGTATTTTCGTGAACAAGCACGTTCGCCGGCAGCCGCTTCGTGGCGTTCTTCATATACTTCGCGGGCTGCAGAAGAATAGTGCCGGGATGGTGAAGCGCTCTGATGTAGTGCTTGCTCCCGATAATTGCTTGGATTTCAGCGCGCTCGACCCAACTGTATTTTTGGCCGAGAACGTCCAGCGCTTCTGAAAAACGCCTCAAATCCTCCACGCCATGTGCCGTGGCAGCGCTGTGATACTTGCCCTGGGGGTCCCAATCACAGTCGACCCCATGCTCCTCAACTGCGCTGCGGATATAGGCTATACCGTCGAGGTTGACGGAGAGCTCCTCATTGTTACCCTTGATGTCTTCGACAAAGTCCTGCTTGCGGGGATTATGTGCAAGATCGATCACGAACCCCATGCACCGGCCGGACGCGTTGTTCCCGATACGTCCGGCGTCGACCAGCACCACAGAGGTATCTGGATTCAGCTCTGCATATCGCCGTGCCGCATGCAGCCCCATCCAGCCGCCGCCAATTACGAGGCAGTCACAGCTCACGTCGCCCTTTTGAGGCACCAGGTCCAATTCGGGGCCTGATGTCGTATACCAACCGGACGCTGTGGGCTCGGTATGCGGGGGCTCAACAATGATCCGCTTCGTCTTATGATGGTTTCCAGGGTTCACATCGAACTCGCTTGGTGACGGCGCCGGATGCGGTCGCGTTAAGTTTGGCGTTTCGATTAAACTATCCCGGCGGCGGCTCGTAGACGGAAAAGATCGCGGCTGATATAGAACTACTTCATGTCGACGCTTCGAAACCTCGTGCCCTCCACACACTCTCTCTTCGTCTTCGAAGCAGCTGCCCGCACCCTCAGTTTTAAGAGCGCTGCGAGGGAGTTGAATGTGACGCAGCCGAGCGTGTCCCATTCGATCAAGATGTTCGAAAAACACTGCGGACTGGCACTGTTCGTCCGCGACAACCGCGGTGTTCAACTCACTGAGGCAGGGCGTCAGCTGTACGAAGAAGTAAGAACGAGTTTTCGCAGGCTGGAACAGAGGCTGGAAGCCATATCCGATCGCGGCACGAAGTACATAACTTTTGCCGCCTCAACGTCTTTGGCCGCCCATTGGCTCGCGCCGCAGCTTTACCATTTTCAGCAAGAAAATCCGGATGTTAAAATCAAGGTTGTCGCTACCGACCGAGATATAGAGCCGGACCACGAAGTTGACGTGACGGTTTGGGTGCGTCCACGCGATTTCGGCAGGGCAAACACGTGGTTTGTCTGTAACGAGGTGGTTTTTCCAGTCTGCTCGCCTGCGTATCTGCTGTCTCATCCTACCCTAACGTCGGTCGATGACCTGCTGCAGCATCAGCTAATCCACTCGTCGGATGCATTTCGAAAGCGCTTAGGATGGGTAGAATGGATGGAGTTGGCTGGTGGCAACGCGACAGAGATCACGACGAACATCGTCTTCAATGATTATCAGTTGACTTTTCAAGCGGCTATCGCCGGCGAAGGGATTTCACTGGGATGGTCGCTCACCGCACAGCATCTCCTTAGAAACCGCCTTTTGGTTCGTCCATTGCCGATCGAGGTCAAAACGGACCGCGCCTTCTTTCTGTTGGCGAGTGAGGATCCGGTCAAGAACAAGAGAAGCAAGCTTTTGGTTGACTGGTTTATCGCAAAGACGGCTGAGCTTCGGTCCTAGTCCGGGTGCTGGGGCACAGCTGGGAGAGGTGATTGCCAAATCATAGAGGCGTTTCACTCGCCCAGGGATAAACTGGATTGACGGCCAGCGAAACCTTTTGCCAGTTCGCAAGAGCCGTGCAAGGCCCTATTGTCCAGAAATGTGCTGCGCATAGCGGCAAATCCAATTCGCAGCGGGAGTCTCTCTCGCAGTAGAGAGGGTGTGACTTATGAGCATTGACGCTCCCCTGACGCGGCGCCGAGGCGGACGCTCATCGGTCGTGGCCGCTCGGGAAGCTGAACGGAGACCTCGAGTTACCACCATTAAATACGGCATCAAACCGGTTGAAGCGGTTACCGCGGAGCAGTTGGAGCGCATTCACCAAGCCTCGTTAGCAATCCTGCGCGAAATCGGCATCGAATTCCGGGACGAGACAGCTATCCGGCAATGGAAGGATGCCGGCGCCGATGTGCGCGAGCATCGCGTGCGTCTGGAAGGCGACATGGTGATGGACCTCCTCTCCAAGGCTCCTACAAGCTTTGAGATGACGTCGCGCGATCCATCGCAGCGTTTCGAGATTGCGCTCGACACAATGACATTCGGGGCCATGCAGGGCGCTCCGAACATCCGTGACCTTGAAGGCGTCCGACGAGCCTCAACGATCGAGGACCTGAGGAATATGAACCGGCTGACACAGATGCTGCCCGGGTTTCATATCGCCGGCGGCTTCACCTGCGAGCCCACCGACATCGCGGTTCCTTGGCGTCACCTGCACATCAATCACTCAAGCCTGGTTGAGACCAACCTGCCGTTCTTCGGTCTCACTACCGGACAGCAGCGAGCCGAGGACTCGATCGCGATGGGGCGGATCGTCCACGGCAAGGAATTCATGGACGAGAACGCGGTGATGATGGGACACGTGTCGGGGAACTCGCCGCTTGTCTGGGACGCCACGATGTTGGAAGGGCTTCGCGCGTTCGTGGAGGCAAACCAGGTCGTGCTACTCTCGCCCTTCGTGCTCGGGGCCGCCAACACGCCGGCCGATATACCGGCCACGATAGCGCAGTTGAACGCAGAAGCGCTCGCCGCCCTCGCCTACACACAAATGGTAAGGCCAGGCGCAAAAATGATTTATGGGCAGTATTCGGTTTCCGTCTCTATGCGGAGCGGGGCTCCCATGTCGGGAATGCCTGAGGTCACCTTGATCAACGCCGTTATCGGCCAGTTGGCGCGTAGCTACGGGGTTCCGTGGAGGACCACCGCCTCACAGTCCTCGGCCAAAAGCTTCGATGCTCAATCCGGCTACGAATCCGCGGTCGCGTACATGTCTGGCGCCAGCGCCAACGCCAATCTGATGATGCATGCGGGGGGCTGGGACGAAGCTGGTATGGTGTGCTGCATGGCCAAGTTCGTCGCTGACGCTGAACAGAACTTGCTCATGGAGAAATACGCAAAAGGCATTTCCTTCGAGCATTTCGATGAAGCGCTTGAGGCCGTCCGGCGCATCGGGCCGGGGGGGCACTATCTCGGAGACTCGTTCACCTTGAAGCACTTCAAGGACGCATTTATTGCGCCGGAAATTCTCGATTACCTCAGCTACGAGCAGTGGAAGGTCAAGGGGTCGCGCGACATGGCCCAACGCTGCCGCGAAAAGGCAGGTGCGATTATCGCAAGCTACGAACAGCCTTCAATGGACCCCGCCGTGCGCGAGGAGCTCGACGCCTTTGTAGCGAAACGCCAGGAGGAGATTTCGCCAAGCATTTCCTAACGCTCAGCCTCCTGCTTGACCAACGAAAACGAAATGGGAACACAACGAGGGAGAATGAAGTGGGATTTTTCAAAAGCAATGGGGACCGCGTCCCCGCTGCCATCGAGGATATGGCAGGTGAGGTCAAGGCGGGCAGGATGGATAAGCGCGAGTTCCTGGCGCTTGCAAGCACCTTCGGCGCTTCGGCCGCAATGGCTTATGGCCTGATTGGAGTGGCCCTGCCCGATACGGCGCTCGCCGACGAACCAAAGAAGGGGGGCAGCCTGCGTGTGTCTATGCCCGTCAAGGCGCAGAAAGACCCTCGCACCTACGACTGGGTGGAAATGGCCAACATCACGCGTAGCTGGCTCGAGCCGCTCGTGCGTTATACGCACCAGTTCACGTTCGAACCCGTGCTGCTCGAAAGCTGGGAGGTAAACGCCGACGCCACCGACTATACGCTCCACGTCCGCAAGGGTGTCACCTGGAATAACGGTGACGCGTTCAACGCCGATGACGTGGTCTTCAACACACCCGCCGGTGCGACAAGGGTATCTCCGGCAATTCAATGACCTCCCGTGTCGGTGCCCTGATGGACGTCAAAACCGGCAAGGCGCGGGATGGGGCGATCGCCAAGGTCGACGACCACACGGTCAAGCTGAATCTCAGCCAACCCGATATCGCAATCATCGCCAATTTCACTGACTATCCGGGACTGATCGTGCACCGTAGCTTCGACAGCACGGGCGCGGATCCGATTGGCAAACCGATCGGGACGGGAGCGTTCGAACTGGTATCCTACGCCGTGGGCAGCAAGGCTGAGGTCAAGCGCCGTGCCGACGGCAAGTGGTGGGGCGGCGAAGCGTTGCTCGACGGCGTGCAGTTCATAGACTATGGCACTGACTTCCAGGCGACCGTGTCCGCGTTTGAATCCGGCGAGATCGACCTGAACCTGGAGACTCCAGCGGACTTCATCGACATCCTGAACAAGATGAACGTGGTCAAGTCGGAAGTCGCCACCGCTACGACGCTGGTGAGCCGCACCAACACGACGAACAAGCCATATGATAATAAGAAAGTCCGCAACGCGCTTCAGATGGCGGTAGATAATAACGCCGTACTGCAGCTCGGCTACAACGGCCGCGGCACGGTCGGCGAGAACCACCATGTCAGCCAGATCCACCCAGAGTATTACGCATTGCCAAAGAAGGCGCGCGATCTCGAGGGCGCTAAGAAGCTGATGGCAGAGTCAGGACAGGCGGACTTCGAGCACGAGCTGATCTCGATCGATGAGGAGTGGCAGAAGAATACCGGCGATGCGATCGCGGCTCAACTGCGTGAAGCCGGCTTCAAGGTGAAGCGCACGGTTCTTCCAGGCTCGACATTCTGGAACGACTGGTCGAAATACCCGTATTCCTTGACCGTCTGGTACATGCGGCCGCTGGGCGTTCAGGTATTGGCGCTGGCTTATAGGACCGGCGAGGCATGGAACGAGACTGCCCACTCTGATCCTGATTTCGACTCCAAACTCAAGAAGGCATTCTCGGTGAGCGACGTCGACAAGCGCAAGGAACTCATGAAGGACCTTGAAGCGATTATGCAGGACTCGGGCGTGATCATCCAACCGTCTGGCAGAGCCTCTATGGTCACATGAGCAAGAAGGTCCAGAACTACGCGATCCATCAGACTTTCCAGATGGATCTGCAGACGGTCTGGCTGGCAGCCTGATCAACTCCCAAGGCTCCAGCCGGAAGCCTGGTCGGTACCCCATAGAGCATGGGGTACCGACCCCCTTTAATTATGCACGAGGCAAACCGATATGGCCGACGACGACGAGATCATCCTTTCCGAGCTTTCCGACGAGGAACTTGTGCAGCAGATGCACGACGACCTTTATGACGGATTGAAGGAAGAGATCGAGCAAGGAACGCATATCCTTCTCGAGCGCGGCTGGCAGCCCTATGCCGTGCTCACCGAGGCGCTGGTTGAAGGTATGCGCATCGTCGGCGAGGATTTCCGCGACGGCATCCTGTTCGTGCCGGAAGTGCTTCTGTCCGCCAACGCCATGAAGGCTGGCATGTTCATCCTGCGACCGCTGCTTATCGCCACGGGCGCGCCGAAGCAGGGCAAGATGGTGATCGGTACCGTCAAGGGCGACATCCACGACATAGGCAAGAACCTCGTCGGCATGATGATGGAAGGCGCCGGCTTCGACGTGATTGACCTCGGCATCAACAATGCAGTCGAGAAATATATGGCCGCGATTGAAGAGCATAAGCCGGACATTGTCGGCCTGTCGGCCCTGCTGACCACGACCATGCCTTACATGAAGGTCGTCATCGACACGATGAAGGAAAAGGGCATCCGCGACGACTATGTCGTGCTGGTCGGTGGCGCGCCGCTGAATGAGGAATTCGGCAAGGCCGTCGGCGCCGATGCCTATTGCCGCGACGCAGCCGTGGCGGTCGAGACCGCCAAGGACTTCATGAAGCGCAGGCACAACACCCGCGGTTGAAGCTCCACCGATCTGCTGCAGCCATGAAAACCCAGTCACTGCCTGTCGGGCAACCAACAAGGACGTTTGTGCTGAATGCGCCTTTTACGCAGGTCGACCGGCCGCGCTTCATTCAATGGAACAGCAAGCGTCAGGCTATCGAGGCACAGGCCGATCAGTACCAAATAATCATTCTGGTGCTGCCTGGATTCTCGCAACTCAGTCTTTCGTCTTTCGTGGATCCACTTCGTCTCGCTAACTCCGTTTCATGCCGATCCTTCTTCAAATGGATGGTAGCGAGCTTGGATGGGAAGTCGGTCGAATGCGCGAGCGGGCTTGGCGTGTCAGTCGGCAGTGACTTTGCCAGGGTCGGACAAACCGTACAGGCTGGCAGATACCCGGATATGGTCGTCGTCTGCGCAGGCGAGCGCGTAGAATAGCAGGCCTCGGCACCCCTATTCAATCTGCTACGGCTTTGCAGGCGGCACGGAGTGCCAATCACTGCGCTCGGTACCGCGACCTGGCTCGTGGCGGAGATCGGGATGTTAGACGATGCGGCTTGCACTATTCATTGGGATAAGCGGGCGGCTGTGAAACATTCGGGCGCTTGCGCGTGACAGACCAGCTGTTTGTCAGAGATGCCCACGTCATCACCTGTGCGGGCGAATTTGCGTGCTTCGATCTCGTCATGCATCTGATCAGCGAACACCTCGGACGCGAGGCAGCAATATCTGTTTGTCGGCATACCAATGGATATTGGCGCTCCGATGATGACCGCCAGTGGACCATCAACGCCGAAGAAACCGGCATCTGCAAACCTCTAGCCGAAGTAATCCGGATCATGGACGATCACATCGAAGATCCGTTGCCCTACGCGACATCGCCCGATGTGTTGGTCGGTCGCAGCGGCAGACTGAGCGGCTCTTTGCTCGCGCTCTCTCTGCCTCGCCAATGCGTTACTACCTGCATCTGAGGCTCTCTCGTGCCAAGCGACTTATTGAGCAGACAGAATGATTAATCGCCCTCTCGGACGTATAAATTGATCTTATACCGGACGCGTTTTTTTCCCCCTTTTGCTACGCGTGCAACCACGCTCAAACTCGACCAGCAGCAGCTTCTGCTTCGGCAGGATGCAGCGCATCAGCATCGGAGCATTGTCAATGTCGTCGTTCTCGATCACGAATCACAAAATTGATCCAACGCGAAACGCCGTCGCGCTGAAGCCTGACGGCAGCATCGATGACAACGACCGCGTGGAAATCGGGCCAACCGACCTCGCCTTCGCTGAGTGGAAGAAACTCGGCCTCGTTCCGCCCAACCTGGCGCGTATGAGACAAACGCGCCTCAGCCGCATCGTGCAACAGTTGCGGCAACGCGACTACGCAGGCGTTCTTTGCTTCGATCCGCTAAACATCAGATATGCAACGGACTCGTCCAACATGCATATCTGGATCATGCACAACCCCTCCCGCGCCGTGTTCGTGTCAGCAGACGGCTACGTCGTCCTTTGGGATTTCCATCGGTGCAGCCACCTGTCCACACACCTCCCTTTGATCGACGAGATCCGGGATGGCGGAGCGGGGTTTTACTATTTCGTCGCCGGCGACGAAGAGGAGGCAGTTGCCAAGGAGTTCGCAGGCCAAATCGACGAACTGATGCGCCGCTTTGGCGGCGGGAACCGGCGTCTTGCCATCGACAAGATTGAAATCCCAGGCTTGCGCGCACTGGACGCCGTTGGCATCGAGGTTTGCAACGGCATGCAGCTCATGGAGCATGCGAGGGCCATAAAAGGCGTTGACGAGATCCATGCTATGCGCTGCTCCCTCTCCACCTGCGAAATTGCCGTGGCCAAAATGCGCGATCGTCTGCAGCCAGGGATAGCGGAAACTGAACTCTGGTCAGTACTGCACGCCGAAAACATCGCTCGTGGCGGTGAATGGATCGAGACGCGGATCCTGACCTCAGGGCCGCGGACAAACCCGTGGATGCAGGAAGCTGGCCCCCGTCGAGTGATGGCAGGCGACCTGGTGGCTTTCGATACTGACATGGTTGGCCCTTACGGGATGTGTGCGGATTTTTCTCGCACCTGGTATTGCGGTGACGGAAGACCGACTGACGAGCAGCGGAGATTGCACTCAATCGCCTATGAGCATGTCATGACGAACATGGCCATGCTTAAGCCCGGGACCTCCTTTACGGAACTCACTGAAAAGAGCCACAAACTTCCAAGCGAATTCGTCGAGCAGCGTTATGGCGTCATGATGCATGGTATAGGGCTCTGCGACGAGTACCCGGCCATCCTTTATCCCGAAGACTTCATACCAGGAGCGTTTGACTACGTGCTCGAACCGGGAATGACTTTATGTGTGGAGGCCTATATCGGCGCCGTGGGTGGCCGCGAAGGTGTGAAACTGGAAGAGCAGGTGCTGATCACCGAGACCGGGGTTGAGAACCTCACAAAGTGCCCTTTCGACCCAGCTTTGATTGGCTGATGGTCGTTGGAGCGCTTACCTGCTCGCGGCGAATAGCTGCGCCCCTTTTTTCAAGGTGAAGGCAAAACCGTTGGAGCAAGCTATTCGATCATCTCTCACCGGTAGGTCGCCATCATTTGTAGCTGACGACTGGTTTTCCAAGAACGTCCAGGCGCGGGGTGACGCCCAATCCGGGCGTGTTCGGCGCAACGATGCGGCCTTCCACGACGTCAAACGCACCGTCGGCGATCTTTAGCGAGACGAGCTCTCGACAGTCGAACACGCATCGCAGATTCCTCTCGCGAAAGGTCTGAGCGAGCTGTACAGTGGCAGCGAACGCGATTTCGGATCCAACAGTATCCATAACGCTCGTTGTGAAACCGGCCGCGACGCCGATATCTCGCTGTCGCCGCCCTTTCGTAAGGCCGCCATTTTTGCAGATCTTGATGCCAAATCCCTCTGCCGCGTCGTCAGCGATCAACTGGAGGATTGACGCATCAGTAATCGCCAGTTCATCGAAGATTATTGGAATGTCAGTTCGACGCCGTAGTGAGAGACACTCGCGCCAAGTGGCACAGGGTTGCTCTAACACAAAATCGAGGCCGTTAGGTAACAAACGCAGCATGCGAAGGGCGGTCTCCACTGTCATCCCACCGTTTGCGTCGACGATAAAATACTCGCCAGCCTTCTTATCTGCTAGTGACGCCACAATCCGAGCCGCGTCTTCAGCTGGATCACCTCCAACCTTAACCGAATGGCCCGTATAGCCCATCTCGCGATGCTCTGCCACTCGCCTACGCATGTCCTCCGGCTGGTCCATATAGATTCCGGAAATCACTGGCATTTTGAGATCTGTACGCCCTCCCAGCAACTCGCATATTGGCAGGCCAACTGATTTGCCGAACAGATCCCAGCAGGCGACATCGAGCGCAGTCTTCGCATGCTCATGGCCGACGAGAGCTGCGTCCATCGCATCGTTGACGCGATCAACCCGCCTGGGATCCAGGCCAATGAGCCAGGGCGCAAGCTCCGCTATACCAGAACGAACACCAAGCGCATGGGCCGCGACATAAGTCGATCCAAATGGCGTGCTTTCACCCCACCCTTCAAGCCCGTTATTCGTCGATATGCGCACAAAAGTCGCGTCGAAGGATCGGTACTCGCGTCCGCCCGACAATTTATAAACATCACCCGAATAGGGAAGGTCGACTTGAAAAACATCGATTGCTACGATTTTCAGTTCCGACATTTTCCACCCTTTATTGAGGGACGACGAGGACTAGCTTGCCGCTAATACTCTTCGAGAGGAACTCTTGCTGAGCTTGCACGATGTCTTCTAACGGATAAGTTTTCCCGACGAAGGGACGGATCTCATTTTTTTCGATGTACGATATGAGATTGTCAAAAACCACCTCGTCATAAAGTGTACAGCCAAAGACAGTCAGATCTTTCAGATACAGCGTACGGACATCGATTTCGACAATCGGTCCCGCAATGGCGCCAGCGACAGCGTATCGTCCGCCTTTCTTCAAGACCTCCAGGAATTCGCCAAAAGCCGGGCCAGCAGTGACATCGACTACAACATCGACTGCCTCTTTTCCCAGGTGTTCGATCAGACTTTCGCCGCGTGACACCACCCGGTCAGCGCCCAGATGACGTATTTGCTCGGCCTTGCTTAGACCTGCGACTGCAGTCACAATCGCTCCCCGCCGTTTCGCGAGCTGGACCGCTGCAGATCCGACCCCGCCAGATGCGCCGGAGATCACGACGTGTTCACCTTGTGACACCCCGGCACGGTGCAGCATGCCCTCAGCCGTTGAGTAAGAGCATGGCACTGAAGCGAGTTCGACGTCGCTCCAATTGCAACTGACCGAATGGGTCTCACGTGATGGAGCTTTGGTGTACTGAGCAAATGCCCCATCGCACTCCGAGCCGAAAGCCCAGTGCTCGCCCGCCCGGTAGTTGACATAAGACCGCAGCATGTTTCGTACGATGACGCGTTCGCTAATTCGACCCGGGTCCACGCCGTCTCCGACGGCGACAATGCGACCACAACAGTCAATGCCCTGGATTCGTGGGAAGGACATCGGAATGCCGGACCACGTTGCGTCGGCGTCCTTTGCGTTTTCAAAGCCCAGAGTGCCGCCCTCGGCGGTGCCGCTTTTCACGGCCTTCGAATACCAGCCGATGCGCGTATTGATATCAGTATTGTTGATGCCTGCAGCGGCCACTTTTATCAGAACTTCCCCTGGTCCCGGAATCGGAACGGGGATGTCGTTCCGATATACAAACTTATCGAAACCCCCATGCCCCATCAGAAGCACGCCCGCCATCCGTTCCGGAATGTCATCAGCTGATCGGGATTTCGCCAAGGAGCATCTCTTCAATTGAGCTTTTGATCATAAAATTCGCCGTCTGATCGATCGAAAAGCTAGCAGCGGGCCTTGTTACAAAACAACTCCACAAAAAGTGATGTAACGACGCACAAAATGTTATTCGTAAAGGAGTATCCGGGGCGCGAAGCGAGTACGTCGTGTCCCAATCTCGATGTTTGGTTGAGCGGATACCAATGGATGCCAATTTGCTGGCAGGTTCAAAGCCACCAACCCGCCGGAGTCAATTCAAAGAAGTGATAGCGATCCGGCTCGCCAGTCGCCGCTGTTGGCGATCTTCGACGTAACCGTCGGCAAGCCCTTATTCAGCTCGATCTCGCCCTTGCCGTAACGTCTTCGCCCAGGATCATCGCGGCCTCACAGCATGCCGTAGGCAAGGCCAACGCCGAACGCCGCGCAGGCGGCACCCGCGGCGCGGGTCAGGCCGCGAAAACGCATGCCCAAGCTCAGAGCGGCCGCGCTGCCGGCGGCATGGAGAAGCGCGGTGGCAACGGCAAAGCCTGCCATGTATTCCAGCCCGCCGACATTCTCTGGCACTTCTGTGCCATGCGCGTGGCCGTGGAACAGCGCGAGACCGGCAGATCGACCGCCAGACCAAGCGCAACCATGGAAGCGAGGATGCCGGATTCCACTAATGGTACCGGCACATGTAGGATACCAAGCCCGCCACCCGCCAGCATGACGGCGACGAAGGCGAGGGGCCATGCCCAGATTGCCTTCCCGCCCTTCAGCGCCGCCCCAAGGCCGATGGCGATCATCACAGCCATGTGGTCAAGGCCGGACAGCGGATGCTCAAACCCGGCGGCGAAGGCCGAGGTGGCGTTGACACCGATATGGGCGTAGGCAGGCATCGTGGCCGCGATGAGCAGGATTGCGGCGAGCGTGGTGCATCTTGGCCGAAGCGGAGATCATGGAGTGCGCCTTTTCTTCTAGCTGGATCGTGCAGAATTAAGCGGCCCGGGGGCCGCGGTCATCGGCCTTGAGCACGGGTCTGGACGAGCCAGACATTCAGCATTGCCGCCGCCGGGTCAGCGACTGAGAATACACCAATGCTCGATCAACGTGGATAGTCACATCAGTTGCTGGCCATAGGTTTGTGCGCACTTTTCAAGTGCTCTCGATGCCCAACTCAATGCTCGCGTGCAATATGCGGCGAATGAATTGGACTGTGCGTATGGCCAACACCCTGATGATGCAGGCGGTGGTGCAATTGATGGTGAGCTAGCTCGAGGGCGGCGCGCATTCGCGCTTGCTTGGCTTCGCTGCTTCTCGGGGCGAGCGTGTCCAAGTAAGCAATCGAGCCTTCAATCTGGGCAAGAACAGCCACGGCATCCGTCGTCGCAAATATCGGGCGCTCTCCTACTTCGACGAACACAGAACTCGTGTGAGCTGCAATATCGTCCTTACGTCCGGCGACACTGCCTCTGACCCTTATAGCCACCCAACAAGACTCTGCTACCTGGAAGGAGCAATGCCCTGTCGCAGAAAGGTGATCGTACCGAAACTGCTCCTTTACGAGGCCATTGCAGATCACTTCGACCGCCCGCGTTCGAACACTGACAGATTCAATTTCCCAGTGGACCGTGATTGTGCCGCCTGTGGGTGGGAGGGAGACCTTGCTGCCAGGACGGCGTCCTTCAACTGTCGCATTCACTAACGGGCCGACAGAAACAAAGGTATCGCCGCCACGGATGCAATCCATCCAGTTCTTGAAGGTGAAGTCGTTGTCGGCCAGCTTGGCGTAGGTTCGAATTCCCCCCAGGAGCGCAGCGGCATCCATCTTGTCAGATCCTGCGACGAGAGGAAGCTGATAGCCGATATTGAGGAACCGATACCAATCCGCGAGAGCGAACGCACTGATCTGCCACCGCCTTGGATTCATGGACATCACTTCGAGCGCATCGACCAGACCAAGGACGATATCGGCAGCACGCTCTGCTTGCGGGTTGGGCGCGTGCGGCATCACAACAAGACCGTTTTGCTTGCGACAGCGCTCTGCCCATTCCGCCAGAGTAGCTTCCAGAGGATCGCCGACCGCGGCCTCGTCCGGCCCACCCGTGCAGAGGGGTTCAATCATGTTTCCTTGATATCCGAGCAGCGATATGTGGCCGAGAACCTGTTGACGGTTTTCGGTCCCGACGCGGACCATAAACTCCCCGTCGCCGCCGAAGTCTTTTGCGCCAAGCGTTGTGTGGCCGTCGAAATCGCCCACGTTGCTGAACATCTCACCCCATTGGGATGCCAGCAGGTTGACCACATTAACCCCCTCAGCCTGCCCTTCCAGCAAAGCGGTCTGGGGGCTAAGGAAGTGGACATGCGTGTCAGAGCTGACCCAACCTTTCTCACGCCAATGCAGGATTTTTTCCAATTCGAACGTTAAGTCGGTGCTCTCCTCGGTAATATCAACGACGCACCTCGTCGGTAATACTTCGAAACCCTTGGAGACTTCAACGAACACTTTCCCAATCGGGAGATCGATGACACAATGGCCGTTTATATAAGCATACTGGTTAAAGCCATTCGAAAATTCCGCGAACCAGTCCTCAAATGTTCCAACATTGACTTTACGATGATGCCCTTTTGGGGGGAGATACTCGCCATGGGGGCCATGAACGTGTATTCTGACAGGCACGCGCTTGGACGTTCCCTTCTCAACGATTGTGAATTGTACGCTCTTGGTGGCCGGCGCGATCGGCAAAGCAGCAAGCTCGTTTCCGTGTGCCGTGGCTTGATCATTATGCGCCAGTGATCTCAGCTCCTTCTCCCAAAGTGTGCCATCGTCAGCTCTCAAAAAGAGCCGCGCATCAGGATGGGCTGAATACTCCACGATGACCTCTGATTCTGAGGCCTCGGGCTGGACGTCATGCAGATCGCTAAGCCATTCCGGTTGCTTGTAATCCAACACCCTTCGAGCGGAGATAACGACTCCCAAATCAAGTCCGATCTGGTTGCCGCGATCGTCACAGTCAAGCTCACCAAACCTGTTCAGGCTCACTCCCACAGGGAGACTCAGTCTCAGTTTTTTCCGCGTCTGTAGGCGCAAGGGGTGCTCCTGAAGCTCGGTCGTGCTTATGGCGTATACCAGCGACAGTTCCGAGTCTGCGCGTAACCCGATGCCCACGACTTCCTTTTCCGGATGTTCGTTCGGCATGGCGTAAAGCCAGAGATTGTCGTTCCTATAATCAAGCCCCGATTCCGTACGAAATTCCGCTCGCCCGTAATCGACCAGCGATGCGCGCCCCAGCGCAACGTCTTCGGCGTGCGTGGCAAAGACCTTCGGTCCTCGCGCTGGCACCGCGGCAAACGGGCTTGCTCCCCAACATACGTGGTGTTGCTGAATAGCGAACCGCCGCAATATACGCGTTTCGGTTTCCGTGCCGTCCGCGTACATGATCGTGTAGCGGGACACGACATCACCCAGAGCATTGGCCGCAACGCCTTTCGAGTAAGGACTATCAAGCGGCGCCGTGTCACCAAATCCGGGCGGTACAACGTCCGCCCGGTCTGCAACGGCCTGAGCAAACAAAATGTAGGTAAGTTTCTGCGGCGTCATCGGAATATGAGTGGCTGCGCCATCAGGCTTTAGTATTATGACGTCTGCGTTGCTCAGCTGGCCAAAAAGGAAGGGGATGCCTCGCAGCGATTGGAGACCGGCAAGCGATTGGCTCCAACCCTCGTTTGGTGGGCCCATAGAGGTTCCACCGTTTAAGGTCGCGCGGGACGCATTGAATAGATCCGTCAGCTCGACAGCGTTAAAATGTGGTGAGGGAGGAATTACCATCCGATTGCTTCCTGGCAGCAGCGGTCTGTTGGCCGGTGGGAGCCGGCGGCGGCACTATGGTTCATTGCGTCGCGTTTGCGTGGGAGAATGTCGAGTCAACTTTCAGGAATTTCCCTTCCAGACCCTTATAGCGCCCCTGCGAGGGCTGCAGACTCCCGATAGCAAATTTCGTGGCGCTACGGACCTCTAAAAATGTCATGGGCTTCATAACTCAGTTTGATCGCGTTCCGCTTTCTCCCGAAGGGATAACAACCTGCCCCGACTAGCGGCCGCAGAACCTGAGATGACAACGTCCTGGCATCATAGGCGCAAGTGGCCGGTATTGGCAATTTCGAGGCCATGACAACTGACGGTGCCTTTGGCGAAGACTCGCATTGCGGGGCGAACATTGGATCGGCTTGAGGACAGTTTGCCATTGTTATCCAGGGCATTGCCAAGGCCGGCTCGCCCATAGGCCGAAGAATTAGCGCGGCGTGAAGTCGAACTGTGGACGGGCTATGACTCCTGGTTATCCGGCACGGCAATAATACTCATTTGAACTGCAGCTGGCTGCTGCTTATAGCGTAGCCAAGCGCGGCTCAGGCGTGAGGTGAGATCTATTGATGCCATCAAATGGTTGAAGGGATGTGGGATCATCAAATCACAAGACGTGACTTGAGGCAGATCCTGCGTCCGGGCTGTGGCGGAGCTTGTATGGCCCGATCGGTCAAATCTTTCGATCAAACAAAACGTCCTCGTATCTGCAAGGACCAAGAACTGAGGCTGGAGTGGCCCGGTACGGTCTTCCGCGGGAATTGATGCAAGCGGCGACCGAGTTTCTGCAAGGGATGTTGTGTGTGACTCGAAACTGACGTGGCGAGCGAACACGAGCGAAGTTGATGTCTCAGTGTCACGCCGTGACAAAAGGAGGAGAATCGGAATGCACGGGAAGGTGGACTACAAGACGAAGGCACAATCCATCAGCCTGCCTACCAAAATGATCGTGGATGGGGCGCAGGTCGCGGCATTGTCGGGCAGGACCTATGCCACTCTCAATCCGGCGACGGGCAAGGTTCTGGCCGATCTACCGGCGGGCTCTGCCGCCGACGTCGACAGGGCAGTTACCGCCGCACGGCAGGCGTTCGAGGATGGACGCTGGTCAAAGCTGACACCGACGGCCCGCAAGCAGATGCTTTTGAGGCTTGCCTCCGTGATCGAGGAAAACTTGATCGAACTGGCGCTGATGGAGAGCCTGGATAGCGGCAAGACGATCACCGACTGCATCAACATTGACGTCCCGGAGGCGATCAACAGCCTTAGATGGCATGCGGAAGCCATCGACAAGATCTACGACCAGGTTGCGCCCGCAAACGACTCTTCCCTGGGGCTCATTGTGCGCGAGCCCATCGGTGTCGTCGGCATCGTCCTTCCGTGGAACTTCCCTCTTCTGATGTTGGCCTGGAAAATTGGGCCTGCTCTCGCGGCGGGCTGCACCGTCGTTGTCAAGCCAGCGGAAGAGACGTCGCTAACCACTTTGCGCGTGGCGGAACTTGCGCTCGAGGCTGGGCTTCCGGCTGGCGTCTTCAACGTGGTGACTGGTGACGGTCCCGACGTCGGTGAACCAATCGGCCGACATCCGGACATTGACGGAGTTTCCTTTACCGGCTCGACCGAGACCGGGCGCCGCTTCCTCAAATACTCGTCGGAGAGCAACATCAAGGAAGTGGTTCTCGAGATGGGAGGCAAAAACCCCTGCATCGTTATGGACGACGTCCGCAATCTTGATGCCGTGGCCGCCCACATCTGCAACGGTGCGTTCTGGAACGTGGGCCAGAACTGCTCGGCCATTTCTCGCCTGTTTGTCCATCGCAGCGTGAAGGATCGCCTGCTTGAAAAGCTTATCGATGTAGCCAAGACATGGACCGTTGGCGATCCGCTCGACCCAGACACACGCATCGGTCCGCTGGTTTCGACCGTTCATTTCGAGAAGGTCAGCAGCTACCTGAAAACCGATGGCCGGGTCGTGGTTGGCGGGAAGGTATTCGGCGGTACAACGATCGAGCCGACAATCGTTGAATTCTCGCAGCACGAAGGTAGGCACGTCCGCGAAGAAATCTTCGGCCCGATCCTGTCGGTCATTCCGGTGGACTCTCTCGCAGAAGCAGTCACGCTCGCCAACAAGACTGAATATGGCTTAGCAGCATCAGTCTTTGTCGGCGATGGCACGAGGGCGCTTCGCGCCGCACGCTCAATCAAGGCGGGAACGGTCACTGTGAATTGCTACGGAGAGGGCGATGCCGCCACTCCTTTTGGCGGCTACAAGCAATCAGGTTTTGGCGGGCGGGATAAATCCATTCACGCGCATGATCAGTATTGCCAGACAAAGACACTGTGGGTCGATCTGAGTTCGTCCGAAGAAGGAGTTTGAGATGTCGACATTCGCTTTTCCTGGGCTCAATCTGGCAATTACGACACCCTTTGATGCAAACGGGCGAGTCGATTTCGGCCGCTTGGAGGAACTCATCGAGCGTTACCTGGCCGCCGGCGTCGATGGTTTCGTGTTCAGCTCTGGAACGGGCATGCATGTCTACCTGACTCCTGAGGAATCGAAAGCCGTCATTGAGCGCGGCGCGCGCAAAGTGGCTGGACGGGCCAGGGTGATCGCACAGGCTTCGGCGCTGCTGACCTCAGATGTCGTGGGAAGAACTCAATTCGCCAAGGATGCCGGTGCCGACGGTGTCATGGTTCTCCCGCCCTTCTTCGAAGGTCCATCGGACGACAACAGCATTGTCGACTTCTATGCTGAAGTCGCGAAAGTGGGCCTACCTATCATTGGCTATAACGTTCCTCAAGCAGTCGGTGTTCGGATTACGCCTGATCTGCTGCGAAGGCTCTGCGAGCTGCCAGAGTTCCGAGGGGTGAAAGACAGCAGCGGAGACCTGATCTCCCAGGTGCGGCTGATCGCAACCGGCCTGGATGTCATAAACGGGGCCGATCCGCTAGTTCCTTTCTCGCTGTTTGCGGGCTGCTCTGGACTGATTTGGGGTGGTGCAAACATCGCTCCTCGAACCTGCGTTGCAATCACGAAGGCCGCCAAGGAAAAGAGATGGGATGATGTGCGGTCTATCGGGCGCCAACTTGAACCGCTTATGTCCCTCCTTTGGGAGGGCGACTATGTCCAGCATGTATACGCGGCGGCAGATCTTACTGGCTATGGCTGTGGCAAGGCACGAAAGCCGTTCGGCTCTCTCTCGTCAGATCGGATCGAGGCGCTTCGCCAAGCGCTTGGCGGGCTGATCGAGCAAGAAGCCCTGTAACAATGGGAAAGACATTTCGCGCCAGTCGACTACCGGCGCATGGAGCGGAGCCCGGCTGGGCAGCATTGCTTCCCGCAAGAACGCCCACGCCGGAGCTCGATCGCGCTATCAGTGCTGATGTCGTCATCATCGGCGCCGGTTTCGCAGGGCTGGCCGCGGCCACGCGGCTCACTCAACTCGACCTAGGCCTTTCGGTCGCAGTCATCGATGCCGATGTCGTGGGAAACGGGGCGAGTGGCCGGAACTCCGGTTTCCTCATCGATTTGCCGCATAACATCTCGTCAGGCAACTTCGGAGCGGATGCTGCCACCAAAAGCTGCAACGAGATAACCGTCGCGCGCACTGCCATTCAGCTATACGCTAGATTGGCTAATGAGAACGGCTGGAACAGGGACATCCTTGATCCTAGCGGCAAGTACAGCGTTGCCATCACCAATGCCGGTACGGAGCACCTTACCACATACTCATCCAAGCTGAAGGCGTTGGGCGAACCCCATCAGCTGCTTGGCGCAGCAGAGATTGCGGAGGTCACAGGCACGCGCTCCTTCAAGTCGGGGCTCTTCACTCCAGGCGCGGTCATGGTGCAACCCGTTGCATTGGTCCGAAACATTGCGGATCTGTTTCAGGGATCTGTCAGGCTGTTCGAACGGACCCCGGCCCTGTCCATCGAAACCTCGTCAAGCGGGTGCAAGGTAAAGACTCCGCAGGGCGAGGTAACAGCCGCCAAGGTGATCCTGGCGACGAATGGTCACGCGGAAAGCTTCGGCTTTGGAAGCGGTGAACTCCTCCATGTCTTCACCTACGCCTCACTGACAGAACCGTTCGAACCTTCACTCCTTGGCGGTCTGCGAAAATGGGGAGCGACGCCAGCCGCCCCGATGGGCACAACGGTGAGACGGATCAACGGCCCCGGGGGTGACCGGATCCTCATACGGTCGCGCTATAGCTATCACCCCAACATCAAGGTTGGCGCAGGCTCGATGAAAAGCGCGGCTAACCTGCATGATCGCAAGTTCGCGGACCGCTTTCCTGATCATCGTTCCCTTAAGATGCAATACCGCTGGGCGGGCGCGATGGCCCTAACCTGGAACACGGTGCCCCTATTTGGCGAGCTCGAAGACCGGATTTTTTCCGCCTGCGCTTGCAACGGCATAGGCGGGACAAAAGCCACCGCGGCAGGCATTGCAACGGCGGAGCTGGTCGTGGGGCATCGATCTCCGCTCGGCGAAATATTCCAGGCATTCGACAAGCCTCAAAAATTGCCTCCTCGCCCGCTAGTCGAGGTCGGAGCGAGGTTCAATCTCAAAATGCGAGAATGGCGGGCCGGACGCGAGTAGCAGATGCCGGAGGCAGAATCGCTTCGCGCGCGCTTCCTGCTTTCCCGCTTCTGCTCCTGATGAACCCTGAACGCCGCAGCGACCGGGTGAGACTCGGGGGCCGCGCTGTTTCCCGTTTGCCGAGAATTGGCAAACAACCCCCCGCGCGCGGAAGGCGTCGCTAAGCTGAAGCCGGCTCCATCGCAGCACCCAGTCCGCTAGGAAGGTGACCGGCCCGTATGTCGGACTTGGCGCACAACTGGATAGCTTCAGGATGGATGCTGTTGGGGCGGATCGAGACCGGATCACTGTCTCGGGTCGATTACCAGTGGGACGCCTGGCTCCGCCATTTAGCTGGCCGCATCGCAGGTCACAAAACAAAACGCAATTTTGTCTCATGCGGCTGACCCAACTTTTCGCATCGAGTTGGCCACGCACTCAGTCTGGGCTTCTTCCGGAAGATTGGCGACCTTCTCTGATCCACGCAGCCTGAAGCGACTGCGTTGCGCAGGCGGCTGATTTGCCTGCTTGCGGGCAAAAGTGTTCGTGAACTTCTTCCCGCGGGCTCAATGGTAATGCCGAGAAGCGCGCACTTATTTCCCCTGTGGCTCGCCCGCCCCCTGCCGCAATCTTCGCAGTGGGAAAAGCCATGCTCGTGGCACGGCCTAACCCCCTATATAGGAACCACCATTCACATGAATTGCCTGGTCGAAAATGTAACTCGATGCACCGCTGCAAAGAAAAAGCACCGCGCTCGCCACTTCGTCCGTTGTTCCCACACGGCCGGCAGGTGTCTTGGCAATCCAGCTGGCTCCGTTTTCCCTCATGAACTCCTCGATCATTTTTGTATCGATTGTACCGGGAGAGACAGTGTTCACTCGGACTTTCGGGGCAAGCTCTTTCGCCAACGATTTCGTAAAAGCTAGCACTCCGCCTTTTGATGCCGAGTAATGTACATGCCCGGGCGATCCCGAATGTGCTGCACCTGATGCAATAGTCACGATAGTGCCGCCATCCGCAATAAATGGAATGGCTCGTCTGCAGATGTAGAACAGTCCGTCGAGATTGATCGCCATTGTCCTTTGCCACTGTTCGTCCGTCATATTGGCAATGGCCTGGCTTTCAAAAATCCCCGCGGCCGGCACCAGGTGATCGATATGTCCGAAGGCAGAGATGCACTTGGAAACGAGCCTATCGGCATCGGAGGGCTCTGTCGCATTGTAGGCAACAGATATCACCCGTTCCCCAGTGGCATCCAATTCCGACGCTAATTTCGATACCCCTTCTTCATTGAAGTCGGCCAACGCCAATCGAGCACCTTCCCGATCGAACCGTTTTACAAGTGCGCTTCCGATGCCGCCGGCCGCCCCCGTAATAACCACTACGTGATCCTTCAGGCCGCAGCTGCCCGCCATGCGTTCAATATCGCGATGTTGCATAGTACGACCGTCAGCCGACATAGTTTCTGGGTATCCATGCACACGATGCCTGCGCCATCACGATTCTGCACCGGAGCTGCGATTACAGTGGGTATGGTGTCATTGCCTCATGCACCGTCCGACTGCGCGTGGCTGATTTCAGCAAATGGGATATGCATCACGTTGGGCGCAGCCGGCAGATGACTACGCCAACCTCCTGGCCGGGCGTGACGGTCGAGCCTTTAAAAACGTGCCATTTCGTGAGATCGACTGCCACGGTGGCAGCGCCCATCTTGGGGATCTTGATACCAATCATTTCGAATAACTCCATACAGAGCAGATCGCCTGTTCCAATTGCTTTGGAGAAGGCAGGACGGCAGCCTCAAGGTCGGGATTATAGGGAAGCGGGATGTCAGCACGCGTGACCCGCTTGATAGGCGCAATCAGGGATGAAAAGGCGTGTTCGCCCAGAACCGCACTTATTTCCGAGGCATAGCCGCAGCTGCGGTTTGTGTCATCGTAAATTACGACGCGTCCGGTCTTGCGCACGCTCTCCAGCAGGCCGTCTCGATCAAACGGCAGCAAAGTGCGGGGATCCCAGACTTCCACACTTACGCCCCGCTGTTCGAACAATGACTCGGCCACCGCGAGCGCCTCAGGAACGAGATGTCCGACAGCCACAACAGTTACGTTGTACTCGCCATCCCATAGGCTTGCGCACGCACATACAGTTCTAGGATGGTCACGTCGCGAAGTGGCGTGGTCATTGCGTACAAGTTGTTCTCGCAGACAAAGATAACCGGCAGGCGCCAGATTGCCGCAAGGTTCATCGCCTCGTGAACGACGCCTTGATTTATGGCACCGTCGCCGAAAAACGACACCGCGACATGCGGCTCGCCAGCTGCTTTGAACTTGTGTGCCAGCGCCGCAAGCGATCGGAGCACCTGCTCCTACAATTCCATTTGCACCAAATATGCCTAATGAAACGTCGGCAATATGCATGGAGCCCCCGCGGCCTTGTTGTAGCCGGTGGACCTGCCGAAAAGTTCCGCAAACATCTTTCCGACGTCACCTCCCTTAGCCAGCGTATGACCATCCCCTCTATGGGTACTCGTCAGGATGTCTTTGTCGGACAGCGCGCTAACAGACACCGACCGCGACGGCCTCCTGCCCGCAATATTCGTGACAGCTGCCAGGAATCAGATCGTCGTCGACACGTTCGACCACCTTCGTGTCGAACTGTCGAATTCGAAACATGTCGGAGTACATCTTCCGTGCCAGCTGGGGCGGCAGAATGTTCGACATCAATTACCTCCGCTTCAGAATTCTTTTTTGCATTTGAGTGCGCCTCTGCCGTGACAGCCGCTCCTAGGACATTGTCTGGCCAGACAAACCACCTTGATGAATCGCCTGCCAGGGAGTTTCCCAGCTCGATCCGCTATCGATTGCCATAGGGTTTCGGCCTGACATGTTTCGGCCTCACCGGCCGCATTCAAGGTATCAGCGACGCCACCCGTCGAGGACTGTGGCCCAAGTCCTGCCGACTACAATGATGTATATCCACCGTCGGCTGACAGGATTGTGCCCGTGCAGTAGCTGGAAGCGTCGCTGGCGAGATAAAGGACAGCTGAAGCGATTTCCTCCGGCGTCCCCATGCGTCCCAGTGGGGTCTGTTGAATCCACCGATCGTGCAATATGGCATTGTCGGTTTTGAACCGGTCGAGCATGTCCGTTGCTATGTAACCGGGCGCAACTGCGTTTACTCGCACGTTGAATTTGGCCCAGGCGCAAGCAAGTGACTTCGTCATCATGTGAAGCGCCCCTTTGCTGGCGATATAGCAGGTATTGTTTTGCGGTTGGGTCACGATCAGACCACACATGGAACCAATATTGACGATGTTTCCGGAACCACGTTCAGTCATATGGCGTCCAAATGCGCGAGAGCACCAGAAAGGCGCATCGGAGTTGACGCTCATTGTTTTCAGCCACACCTCATCCAGGGTCTCGAGTGCTTCGGCCCTTGGCCCAACACCGGCATTATTGACAAGAATATCGACTGGACTTTCTTTGTTTAAATCGTCCGCAAGAGCCGTTACATCGGCAGACCTTGTTACATCAAGAACCCTGTGACTGACCGCGAGCCCCTCGCTCATGAGACTAGAGGCAGAAGAACGCGCAGCCTCCTCATCCAAATCAACGAGCACAATGGCGGCCCCAGCCTGGCCGATCGCACGGCAGATCTCCAGACCAATACCGCGGGCCCCGCCCGTGACAATGGCGCGTTTACCTGCCAAGGAGAATCTTTCCAGATAGTTCATTCCGATTTTCTCCTGCCAGACTGGCGGTCTTTGATGCCTCACCGTCGATTAGAGCCTCAGGGCGTCGCGTGGATTCGGGCCGATCCGACTTGGCCGCTTCGGATGATTCGGTTCCGGTTTCTACGCAACCAGCGCCTTGCCGCGAACATTCGAGGACACCGGCGCTGACATAGCGCCGCTGTCCCGATCGCTTTCTTGCCGACATAAATATCAGGACAGGTGGAGAGCCGGACGAAATGTCCGGCCCTCCACTTATGAACTACTTTGCGGCTTTCGCGTCGGCAATCCACTTGTCCCACTGGGTCTTGTGAGCAGCTATCCAGTCCGTGGCATGTTTTGCGATTTGATCGGGATTTTTCTCGCCGTCATAAATCAGCTTGTTCTCAGCGCTCACGTCTAACACAGGGATCGTTAGCTCCTCGAAGAATTTCTTTGCCGAGGGATTGGCTTTGAGCCAAGCGGTGTTGGCGATGACTTTGGTGTCGTTGATCGGAAACCCAAGATTACCAAGGTCTTGGATCTCAGTGCTTCCGGTCTGGCCATCAGGAAGAGAGGTCGACTTGACATTCAGCCATGTGACGTCCTTTCCGGGGACAAGCACGCCCGCGATCCATCCAGGGATCCAAGTATAGTATAGCGTTGGCTTGCCTTCCTTGATGCGCTCGATAGCGTCCGCCATGATTGCGAAATAGCCACCTTGCTTGTGCTCGACGGTGTCGCGCACACCATACGCATCGAGTTGATGTTCGATGACACGTTCGCAACCCCAACCCGGATCGCAGCCAAAAAGATCCGCCTTGCCATTGCCGTCGATATCAAAAAGCTTCGCTTTTTCCGGATATTTCAGGTCCTCAAGGTACTTGATTCCGGTCGCGTCCGCGGTCTTCTTATCGATCAGATACCCTTGAATGTCTCCGTGCACGAGGGTGCCGACGCGCATGAGCTTCTCGTCGCCCCCGGCTCCCTTCCAGAATGCATCGTGCAATGGCGTCCAATGCGCCGGATAGAACTGCAGATCCCCGGCTGCCACCGCGGTATGCGCGAGTGGAACCTGGACCTGCTCGGGCTGCTCTTCGACGTCATAACCGAGCTCTCGCAGGCCATCCCTCACCAGATAGCCTTGGAAAAGTTCTTCGTTTACGCCACCAATCCAGCCATACTTCACCTGATCGGCGCGAGCGGTCAGAGTACAGCATGCCGTTAGCGCGAGCGTCGCGAAGATGAGCTTAAGCTTCATTTTGTTCTCCCCTAGGTATCGAGCACCATGCTCGATTCTTTAGTTTTTCTCGTCCCGACGGACACCTAGTCGGCGACATACGCCATCTCTCTCGCGCAACCGTTCGGCGCAAATGACGAGTGGGACGGATCTGAGTTACTGCCATCGATGCTCATCTATCAGACCGCTGAACGCAATTGCCTTTTTGTTGAGGGCGCAATAACTACAGATCATGATGACAGTGGTTTAGGATCGTCCGCGTGCGCGCCTGAGCCGGCAATCTTTGCCCGCCGCAGAACTTAAGATCTAAGCTGGAATTCAGGAGCAAGCCCGCGCAGTTTCCGGGCCGACTAGGTCTGTTTGCCGCGAAGTTCACGTGTTGCGTATCTCCCGCGTACGATTTCAGATGCGAGTTGCCGAGGAGACGAGGTGACAGCCCGTTAAATGGCCGCCATCCGTCCGTCACCTTCGTGTCTAGCGATGGACGTCACCTTTGTGTTTCATCTTTCGATCGGCCGGACCGGCTCGCTCGACCCGGCTGGTGCTTGACGCAGTGGGGTCGAGAGCGTCCGCAACCGCATTCTTCTTCGTGCGGGGAAGAAGCGTCATAATGAGAATGAAGGCCGAGAGAGCCAGGATGAGCAGGTTGGTGATGATCAAGGCCCATTCATTCTTCAGGATTCCAAAGGCGAGCCACAACGCAAATCCCACCACATTGATCGCGTACATTGGGGTGGAAATGCTGCCGGTGTCGCGGGTTTTAATGATCTTCCAGGCTTGCGGCGTAAACGCAGTCACGGAGCACAGCGCCGCGAGGTAACCAATCACTGTAACCCAATCCATAGTTCGCCAGTTGCCTGCTAGACCAAATACAAACCGGTCCGCAAATGCGGTTTGAGCGATTTTCGCCGCTCGGCACCCGCCGCCCTATGCCCCGATTAATAGGGCAAGGTGTCAGACGCCGACCCTACTGTGTCATCCCATCCGGGTTTTGCCGCGTCGTCCCTTCGCCCCCTCAGATCGAGACGTCGAAGGGATACTTCTTCCTCAACGCCGAGGCCCAGAACGTTTGTCGATGTCGCCAGCATAGCTTTTGGGTGCAGCAGTGCGTAACCGCGGATCGTCGCGATGACGGACCGCATCACATTCTGGACCATAGCTTTCCGCCAGTTGCCCAATTGTTGGGTTCATATTCATCGAAGACCACGTGGATCTGTTCCGGCTTCAAGTTCATCTGTTCGCAGAACAGCTTTGTGATTTCGGTAACTAGATGGGCCTTCTTGTTGTCGTCTGCCTTGAACGTCTCAATGTGGATAACCGGCATGGTTTTCTCCTCTTTTGTTGTGCTGGCGGGTTTGTTAAAGTTACTGCCCATAACTTGGCTCAAAACTCTAATATAGGTGGGCCGAACATCGCTTCGTCAACATCCAAACCAAGCCCAGGTCCAGTCGGGAGCGAGACGTAGCCGTCCTTGATACGTATTGGGTTCTTCGGATCATAGTGACTTTCGTCAGAGATCTCGTTGACCCAGCTACACCCCTCAAACAAATTTGGCCTGGTAGTCGCCCCAAGATGGACGCAAGCCGCCCCGGTGTTATCGCCTCCCCAGCTATCATCACTTGTATGCGGGAGCGAACGGGCCTCGCAGAAGTCGCGGAATGTCGACATTGGCCTCAAACCGCCAATCCGCGTAATCTTCATCCCGAAGCCATCGCATAGTCCGCTGCTAGCGGCCTGGACGACAGTGCCCAGGTCGACACCGCTCTCGTCGATATAGATTGGGTCCTGCACCCTGCCCCGTAAGGCGGCAATCTCGTCGAGCGTATTGCAGGGTTGCTCAAGAACGAACGGCAGATCCCTGCACCGTTGGCTGAGAAAGATTGCGTCCCGCACCGTCAGGCTCCGGTTTCCGTCGACCGCCCAACGCATTCCCTTTCTCAGGACCTCGCCAACTTTGCGGATCACCTCGATGTCCTGATCGACGGGGCGCCCGCCAATCTTTGTCTGAATCCGTACATATCCCCCAGCCTGCGCCTCCTTTACGGACCGAACCACTTCGTCAACGTCGCCAACGCCGATGAAGAAGTAGATTGGAACGCGCTCTGTCGTTGCGCCTCCGAGAAGGTCCGCTACTCGCATACCGACGCCCTTGCCGATCAAATCGTGGGCCGCAATATCAAACGCCGCCTTTGCATAAGAGTGTCCGTTCAATAGAGAGTTCATCTTGCGATGCAGCAGCACCGGACTAATCGGAGCATCGATCAGGCCGGGGCCCATTTCCATGATTGCGGCGCGGGCTCCAAGGGTGTGGCTCGGAGCATAAGTTAGACCGATTGGACATGTCTCACCCCAGCCAATCACGCCACAATCCGAAACAACCTGCACAATCGTGGAGTCGAGTTCTGAAAGCGTGGCCAGGCCGATAGTGACCCTCCCCCCCGGGATCGGCAGGCTCTTCTTGAATACCCGAATACGCTTTATCTTCATGATATCCTTGCCGCAATATCCTTGCCGCGAGTTGGCGCTGTCGAACTCCCGCGGCCGCACCTTCAGCGATGCGGCTGACACCGCCTGGAGGGGATGATCGCGCGGCCGCTTTTTGGCACCCGCTCGTTCACCCGGCATGAATTCCCCTCTAACGCCCAGGTGAGATAACGCCCACTGGCGGCGCACTTCAAATGAGTATTAGTCGCAGGCCGGATAACCGTGAGTCATGATCACGACAAGACACGAGCTGACACCAGATACCGTGAAAACTGCGATCTGCGGCCGGTCGCATTTCTTTGCCGCTTGCGACGCGGCGGTCAATCGCGCCCGGACAGGGAGCGCCCTCAAGCAGCTCCAGTACCAAGACCTTCTCCGCGACCTTGGCTGTTGTGCGCTCCAATAATGAGCGTTTGAACAAGACCAACCATATTGCTCAGATTGCCGGACGTTACGAGCTGAACGATATCCTTGAATTCCTCGGGGATATCCGGTGCGTTCTGGCCCATCAGAAACGCGAACGGGATGCGACGCCGAACCAGATTTTCGGCCGCGACGAACGTGACTTCACCCTGCAACGATAGACTGAGTATGGCGGCATCGATTCGCGATGAGCTCATGATGATGTCGAGACTGTCCTCGATCGTATTCGCAGGATAGATGACGTCAGCGCCCGCCGCGCCGAGTGCGTCGCTCAGCCGGAAAGCGAAAGCGCTATCATCCGCACTGATCAAGATCCTGCGGCCCACAAGCTTCTGTTGGCCCAACACGCCATCTCCTGCGGTTGATCAGTCTTTCCCTCGCCTGCTGAGGATCGACATGCCTTGCGCTGCAAAGCTGCTCACGCGTGCTGTCGTCCGCGCTGGTAAGCCCGGTCCCTAACTCAAAAGACGTTCGTCAAACGGATAATTTGAGAGCAGTTCGTAGCCGTCGGAAGTGACCAGGAGCTGTTCTTCAAGCTTCACACCGTCTCTTTCGCCAACCGCCCCGACGTAGCTTTCAACACAGATCACCATGCCCGGCTCGAGTGTGGCATCGTAAGCCACTGGGCCGCGGAACAACGGTTTGACCTGCGGATATTCGTCGCACATTCCAACGCCATGTATCAAGCAACTGTAAGCTTGCGCCCGAAATTCTTCGGGCACCGGCCAGGCGGATGCCTGTAACTGCTTCATGGTAACGCCTGGCCGAATAAGCTTCATGTTCGTCTGCAGTTCCTCATAGGCAAATTGATAGAGCTGACGCTGCCGGGCGGTGGGCCGATCGTTGCCGTAGTAGAACGTTCGCGAAATGTCGCAGAAGTACCCGAATGGGCCAACCATATCGGTGTCGAATCCTACCAGGTCACCGGGTTCGATAACCCGTTGGGTGGCCTCCTGCAGCCAGGGATTAATCCGCGGCCCGGACGCCAGCATGCGCCCTTCATGCCAACCGCCTTGGTTGGCGAGATTTGTATAATTGAGAATGCCCCATAGCTGAGCCTCCGTGACGCCTGGGCCCATGCTGTCCTGCATGCGCGCGATGCCGTGCTCTGCCACGGCGCATGCCCAGCGGATGCAAGCTATCTCGTCTTCGGATTTTATAACCCGGGCGCCTTCGAGGATGTCGACGGCGTCAATAACCTCCAATCCACGCTGCAGAAGCGCCTGGGTTATGCTCGGGTTTACGTATTCGACCGCTACTCTGCGATTGGTGGCTCCGATTTCACTCAGAAATGCAACGATGTCGTCGGCGAGCAGCCTCGCGCCCTCCGCCAGTTCGTCGCCACCCTCGAAAAATGACATCGGCCTGCCTAGCCTTAAGCGGTCAGCAGAAGAAGGGTGGCCAGGAGTGCCTTGATGAAGAGTGATGGGGCCGTCGAGAGGCAAGAAGAGATATGTGACTGGAATGTGCGACTGGAACAGAGGATATGAGTTGTAGTCTACCGCATACCGGATCGTGATGGGGCTTACCAAGACACACATAGCGACATCTGCGTGGCGCATCGCTGCCCTGAGCCGCTCCTTCCGATAGCGATCGAGTCTCTTGAAGTCGATGTCCGGCATCGGTCGAAATTGCCGCAAGTCACTCCAGTTATCGTGCAGAAGAAGGCCATCTGGGCCGGCAGAAAGTTTGCTCTCGGTCATTGCCCTTGCATCTCCATTCCCTGCGGCCTTCAGCCTCATACCGGCGGTGCGACCGGAAAGCTGGCAGCCCAGCATCCAGAAATCTGTAGGGAGCGGATGCTCGCTCTTCAAATGAGTAATAATTTTAGCGGCATAACTGAGACTCATGATCGTGCTTGCGGACGAGCCATCCGCCGGGGGTCGGAGCAGGCGAGAGTCCAGCTTGGCTGATCAAGCCCGGGACATTGACGATCCCGTCGTTTGTAACGAGGAGGCGACAACGATAACTTCAGCTTGTTCGCCGCATGATTTTTTGGTTGCTTGCGAAAGGAACCGGACCAGAGGTATGCCGACTTGATCAAGAAATTGGCCGACGAAGATATTCGCCAGGCCGCATCACTTGGCTGGGCAAACAATTCCATGACGCATTCGGACAGGGTGGTAATCGTTACTGGCGCGACATCCGGGATAGGCGAGGCCGTTGCAGAGGCATTTGCCGCGACGGGCGCGTCGCTCATGTTGGTCGGCAGAGATCGCGAACGAGGTCAAAGGGCGCTGGAATCGGCTCGGAAGCTCAATTGCCAGGCCGAATTGATGCTCGGCGATGTGGCTGACTCGGGGTTCGCCAGTCGAGTGGTCGATAACACTGTACAAAGGTTTGGCAAACTCAGTGTGCTGGTCAACAGCGCCGGTATCATTCGGCGCGGAGATGCAGTCGAGACATCGGATGATGACTGGCGCCAGACTTTCGAGGCCAATGTGAACGGGGTATTCTACTTCAGCCGCGCTGCCGTGAAGGCCATGCGGCTCAACGGCGGTGGAAGCATTGTCAACATAGCCTCGAACGTGGGGTTAGTTGGTTGTCCAGGATTGGCTGCTTATTGTGCGTCGAAGGGTGCGGTCGTCTCGCTGACCCAAGCCATGGCCCTAGATCACGCAAAAGAGCAGATCACCATCAATGCCATATGTCCCGGCGCGGTGGACACGCCGATGCTCGTTTCAGCTCATACCAAGCCGGTCACAGCGGCCGAAGTTCTCCAAAGGAACATCGCTTCAAGTCCTCAGGGCCGCGTGGCGGCGCCGATGGAAATCGCGAGTTTGGCCCTATTCCTTGCAAGCGAGGGAGCACGGCACATCACAGGGGTTGCCATTCCAATAGATGGCGGCTTCACGGCGGGATAAGGAGGAATTCTTGGGGACTCGGTTGTCGGGAAAGGTTGCCATCGTTACCGGTGGCAATCGAGGCATAGGGCGTGCAATCGCCGAAACGCTCGCGCAAGAGGACGCTATGGTCGTCATCGGGGATTTGCGC
This sequence comes from Mesorhizobium sp. M1312, assembly GCF_040318115.1. Classification (NCBI taxonomy): domain Bacteria; kingdom Pseudomonadati; phylum Pseudomonadota; class Alphaproteobacteria; order Hyphomicrobiales; family Phyllobacteriaceae; genus Mesorhizobium; species Mesorhizobium sp. M1312. The sequence goes on from NZ_JAMYLQ010000008.1 coordinate 161,536, forward strand.
AACGATAACTCCGCTGGTTCCGGGGGCGTTGAGCGGCTCGCATTCTTGTCTCTCGACGTCACGGACGAAGCTTCGATTCGCGCGTTTGTTGACGAGGTTCTGGAGAGATTTGGCAGGATCGACATCCTTGTCAACAATGCGGGTCTGGTCCTCCATAAGTCCATTGACGATCAAACCGCCGAGGACTGGGACAGGCTGATGGCAGTCAATCTTCGCGGTCCGTTTCTGATGGCCAAGTATGTGGTCCCTGAAATGAGACGTATCGGCTCGGGGGCGATCGTCAATATCGGATCGGTCGAGGGCTATATGGTTAACCCGTGGCATACAGCCTATGCAGCCACAAAGGCCGGAGTGCATGGCCTTACGCTGGGCCTGGCGGTCGATCTTGGGCCGGACGGGATCCGTTGCAACACCGTTTGTCCCGGCTGGATCGATACCGACCTCAATCGCGCATATGTCGAGATGCATCCGGACCGCAGCTTGATCGAGCGGGAGTTGGGACAACTCCATCCGGTAGGAAGAATAGGCGCTCCCAAAGAAATAGCCAACGCCGTGCTTTGGTTAGCCAGTGAGGAGTCGAGTTTCGTCAGCGGTGAAATGATCTCCGTCGACGGCGCGCGAACCAAAAAGATTCCCCTGCCCTCGATCTTGGATGAGGAGTACCGGGCCAAGCTTTCGGAATCGCGGGCATAAGCAAGTGTCCACTCCTTCGCGTGTGGGGACGGCGTCGCTTTCGCAAGACAACTTTTGCAAAACCTAGGGGCGCTTCTGATGACCTCCCGCTCACGAGGCGCAAAAGCCGTAACGCAGCAGGTGAGGTGCGAAAGATGCAGTTCAAGCAGAGCCCTTGTTGTCAATGAGGGTTAAGCCAAAACCCCTCTTCCTCGGCATCGACACCGGCGGCACCTATACCGATGCCGTGCTGTGGTCCGAGACCGACGGCCCGCAGCAGGGGCCGAACAAGGGCAAGGTGCTGGCCAAGGCCAAGGCGCTGACCACCCGGCACGACCTTGCCGTCGGCATTTCCGGCGCCGTCGACGCGGTGCTGCGCAAGGCCGATACCGATCCGGCTGACATCAAACTGGTCTCGATGTCGACGACGCTGGCCACCAACGCGCTGGTCGAAGGCCAGGGCGGCCGGGTGGCGCTGGTCATGATCGGTTTTTCCGAAGCCGATCTCGCCCGCGATGGGCTGAAGACGGCACTCGGCTCCGATCCGGTGGTGTTTTGTCCGGGCGGCCATGACGTCCACGGTAATGCCGCCAAGCTCGACCTCTCCGGGCTGGAGGCCGCCTTGCCGGAACTCGGCGCCTCGGTGTCCGGCTTTGCCGTCTGCGCCTATTTCGCCACCCGCAATCCGGCACACGAGATCGACGCCCGCGAGCTGATCCGCGACAAGACCGGCCTGCCGGTCACCGCGAGCCACGAACTGTCGGCCAAGCTCGGCGGGCCGCGCCGGGCGCTGACCACGCTGCTTAACGCCAGGCTGATTTCGATGATCGACCGGCTGGTGGCGGCGACCGAAGGCTTTCTGGAGCAACGCAACATCGCCGCCCCGCTGATGGTGGTGCGCGGCGACGGCGCGCTGGTCTCGGCGGCGTTCGCCCGCCAGCGGCCGATCGAGACGATCCTCTCCGGCCCTGCCGCCAGCCTGGTCGGTGCCCGCCACATGACCGGGCTCGACAATGCCATGGTGTCCGACATTGGCGGCACCACCACCGACGTCGCCGTGCTCGACAACGGCCGGCCGCGGCTCGACCCGGAAGGTGCCACCGTCGGCGGCTTCCGCACCATGGTCGAGGCCGTCGCCATGCGCACTTTTGGTCTGGGCGGCGATTCCGAAGTGGCGCTGGAGGATGGCGCGCTCAATCCGAAAATCCTGCTTGGGCCCCGTCGCCTGGTGCCTTTGGCGCTGGCCGGCATGGCGCATGGCGAGGCGGTGACGTCAGAGCTCGAGCGTCAGCTGCGGGCGCCCAACACCGGCCGCATGGACGGCCGCTTCGCCGTTCGCACCGGCGTTCCAGACTGGCTCGCCGCCGGGCTGACCGCCCCGGAAGCGCGGCTCTACGAGGCGATCGGCGCGACCCCGCTCGCCCTCGACAGGCTGCTGACGTCGAATGCCCAGAACGCCACCTTGAACCGGCTGGTCTCGCGCGGGCTGGTGCATATTTGCGGCTTCACCCCGTCGGACGCGGCGCATGTGCTTGGCAAGCAGGCCAACTGGGATGCCGCCACCGCCCGTCTTGGCGCCGACCTGTTCGCCCGCAAGCGCGACGGCCGTGGCCAGCCTATAGCGGCTTCACCGGAGGTGATCTCGGAGCAGGTGCTGGTGACGCTGACACGCTGGTCGGCCGAATACATCCTTGAAACCGCTTTCGCCGAGGACGGGCTCGATGGCGCCGCGACCGTGGCGCACGCGCTGGTGCAGCGCGCCGTCGACGCCCATCCCGGTATCGCCCGGCTGAGCGTCGCGCTCGACCGCCCCGTCATCGGCCTCGGCGCCTCGGCGCCGCTGCACTATGCCGGCCTGGCGCCCCTGGTCGGCAATGACTGCGTGGTCCCGGAAGACACCGATGTCGCCAACGCGCTCGGCGCCGTTGTCGGTCAGGTCAGGGTGTCGGCCGAAGCGCGGGTCAGCCAGCCCAAGGAAGGGCTCTTCCGCCTGGCGTCAGGACAAACCGTGCGCGACTTCACTGAAGAGGAGAAGGCGATCGCGGCAGCCGAGGCCGATGTGCGCGCAATCGCGGCTGAGCGCGCCAGGGACGCCGGCACCGACAGCGCCGAGGTGGACGTCGCCACCGAATTCAGGGTCTCGACCATTGAGGGACAGCGCATGTTCATCGAGGCGCATGTGGTGGCGGTGGCCTCAGGGCGACCGCGGATTGCCGCTTAGCCGCTACGACAGATCGGCAATTCTTGCACCAGTGACAGTGAATTCGGGTTAGAGTTGCCCCAGAGTCATCAAGCAATGGGCCCCCACAACTACTGCAACACGATACAAGTCCCTGGTAGGCCAGGACGTGGCTTTGGGCGGGCTCCAACAGCTTGGCAAGCTGCTGAAAGCGGAGCGCCTTTGACTCCGCGTCCCCACTTTCTGCCTTTCTGCAAACCGAATAGGAATTATTGTTTGCATGGCCCCGCCGATAGGGCGCCGCAATTTCCAATCGAACCGTCGAGGAATGGCTTACCCGTCGTAGGCGGTGACATTCCCGGATTTTCTGCAAGCGCGCGGTCTTAAGAATGCGAACTTGCAGAGAACTTTATCCAGGTAGGTCAACCCCGTACAGGCGATGAGCAATCTAGCCGAGCCCAGGCCCGACCCACGCTGGCACCATCGAGCGGCACTGCTGGGGCGACATACTATTGAAATCTCTAAAGCACTTTGCGAAGTGCGAAGGTGAGATAAATCCGCAGGCCATCGCGACATCGATGATGGGCAAGCGTGTACCTTCAATCAGCCGCCTGGCATGCTCCACGCGAATGCGTAAGTATTGGCGTAACGGAGGCACACCAACCTGTTCGGAAAACAGGCGTTCCAACTGGCGCCGGGAGACGCCGACGCGTTGGGCGACTTCGCTCATGGCCAAGGGACATTCTATATTCTCTTCCATGATCCGGATCGCCATACGAAGCTTGTCGCTTACCCCTGCAAAGGCGAGACCCGAAGGCCCGGTTTGACGATGCGATCCCGATCGCTGGCCCTCGACAATGGCATGACGGCACACTTCCTGGGCGATGAACGCGCCGGCGTGGCCGGCAATGAGGTCGACTGCCAAGTCGAAGGCTGCCAGCTCGCCCGCGCAGGTCGAGAACTGCCCATCTTTGATGAAGAGAGAATCGCGGATCCGCGGTTGGGTGAAGACCTCTGAAAAAGCTGGAAGCCGGGACCAGTGGATTGTGCAGCGCGCAGCTCCGAGAAGGCCCGTCTGCGCCAACAACCAAGTCGCTGTTCCAATCGCTGTCACTAGAACTCCATGGCGCGCAGTTATACGCAAAAACGCGTTGAGTTGTGGCGTGAGCTGGTGCTCCACTGGCTCGCCTGAAACGACCGCCAGATGGTCTAGCCTGCGCTTTTGCGAACCGGCGGCCTGTTTGCCTATCGTTGTGTCCACGGCGATCGATAGACCGTTCGCCCCCTCGACCGAGGCAGGAGCGTTCATCGGATACGTCCATGCAGTTGGCCGAGGCCTGATCCGCAACCGGGCTCAACGAGATCCGGCGGGGTTGAGCTACTGCCCGGTGTCAACAATTGGCTCCAGTTACGCTCAAACCGAGATAGATTCGTCCCGGATGCCGCCACAAACCGCTGGCGTCGCAGCGTGCTATCCTTGCTTCTTGCCAACCGAAAATCTCGCCCTAAAGCACTGCATCACCGATTTCCAGTTCCCGGCGTTTGATAAAATCAAGGAGCGCTTCGTCAATGGCTTCGTCGATCGGCGGTTCCTGGTATTCATTCAGCGCCCGTACTGCTGCCTCGATCCCACGTGTATTGGCATCCTTGGCGCCGGCGAAGGACCACTGCTCAAAGCTGTCGTGATTCATTAATTCGGGAACGATAAAGGCGCGCTCAAAATTCTTCAGCGTGTGCTCGGTTCCCAGATAGTGACTACCTGGCTCACTTTGACGGATCGCATCGAGCGCTTCATCGATCTCGCGCAGGACTATGCCTTGTCCAAGCTTGTAAAACATCACCATCTGCTCGGAATCGAGCATGAATTTGCTATAGCTCTGGGTCAACGCCGCTTCAAGATAACCGGTCGTCGAAAGGACGAAATTCGCTCCAGCAATCAGCGCGCCATACATATTGCGCGCCGCCTCATACCCTGCCTGGGCATCGACCAGCTTTGAACTTGTATTGCTGCCGCTGCAGCGCCAGGGCAGCTTGTAGTGCCTGGCCAGTTGGCCAACCAGCATGTTCATGTGGCAGATCTCAGGTGTGCCGGCCATCGGCGCGCCGCTTTTCATGGAGACTGTGGCTAGCCACTGCCCATAGATGCAGGGCGCGCCTGGCCGAATAAGCTGCGCGAAGGCGATACCGGCGAGTGCCTCGGCATTGAGCTGGGCAACCGCAGCCACGGTGCTGGCCGCCGTGCTGGCACCGCCAAGAACGAATGGCGCAAAAATCATCGCCTGGTTATTCGCCGAATAGACCTTGACCGCATCGAGCATGGTGGCGTCCCAAACGAGCGGAGAATTGCAATTGGCAAGGGCGATGATGACGGTGTTGTCTTGCACGAATTCGTCGCCGAAAACGATCCTGGCCATGGCCACAGTGTCCTCCGCCCTCTCGCGCGAGGTTACCGCGCCCATGAACGCCTTGTCGGAGTAGCGTATCAGGCTGTAATTCATGTGCAGATGGCGCTTTGGAACCGCGATGTCCATCGGCTCGCAAAGAACGCCGCCAGTCATATGCATCGCTGGTGCCTGGTAGGCTAGCTTCGCGAAATTGACGAAATCGGCGATCGTGGAGTTTCGCCGCTTACCTTCGAGGTCAAGCACGTTTGGCGAGCCGTAGGCTGGAACAAAAATGCTCTTTCGCCCACCAAGGCGAATCGTCTTGGCGGGGTTACGCGCGTGTACGGTGAAGGTTTCGGGAGCTTTGGCTACAAGCTCCAGCAGCAGGTTCCGGTCGATCCTGACGCGCTGACCGGATACGTCGGCGCCGGCAGAGCGCCACAGTTCAATCGCCTCGTCGTCACGAAATTCGATGCCGATCTCTTCAAGTATCTGCATGGAGATGTTATGGAGCCGCAACAGATCATCCTGGTTAAGCAAATCCATATAAGGCAGCCCCCGCTCAAGCGGCGGTAACCAAGTAACTGTTCTGTCAGAACGCAGTTTTTGCCGAGCGTCTCGGCCCCCAGATCTCGCGGACATTTTGGTGATCCCTGATTTTGCATAACAATATACGGCGCTCGTTCCTAAACGGCCAGCAACAAAATATGATGTAACTTATGAACTGATGTTATGACCGGAGTTACGCCCGGGTTATTCGTTGCGCGCGACGAACCACTCCAGCCCGCCTGAGAAAGCTGGCCGTTCCCAGGCGACAATGACCATTAAAGAGGCTGCTCGGGCGCCGACCGTTTCAGCGGCAACCTGACGATTCGCTCGTACGGGACGGTTGCGAGCTGTGGATCACCTAGTAGACGGCCTTGGCCCCGGCGACTTCCAGTGTGGTCCCGGCAATGAAAGCTGCCGCATCGGAACTGAGAAAGTAGACCGCATCAGCAATATTCTCAGGGCTGCCCAGCCGGCCCAGGGGGTTCGACTTGCTGAGTTCCGCAACCGCTGTGTCGGGATTGAACCCACGATGGATGAAGCCGGAACGCAGCATGGGTGTGTCAATCTCACCGGGGCAAACGGCATTGACCCTTATCGCGTCGCTCGCATGGTCGCGGCCAAGGCATTTTGAAAACGTCGCGACGGCGGCCTTGCTCGCGCAATAAGCTGCGTGACTTGGTCCTGGATAGATGCCCCAGGTCGAAGAGATGTTGACGATCGAGCCGCCACCATTCTCCTTCATGAAGGCTATCGCCCGCCTGCAGGTGTAGAACACCGCTTTAAGATTGATGTCGAAGGTTCTTTCCCAATCCTCATCGCTCGTATCGAGGATTGTTCCGCGCGTGATGATGCCTGCATTGTTCACAAGGGCGTCCAGGCGATCGGTAAGGCTGGTGGCGGTATCGATGAGATCCTCGCAATAGGCTTTGCTTCTAAGGTCACCGGGCTTTGCCAGGCCGTTATCCCCGCTTCTGTTGATTTCGCTGATCGTCTCAGCCAAGCGTTCCGCATTGGTGTCGCCGGCGACGACAAAATAACCGCTCGAGGCGAACTTCTTACAGATCGCCTGGCCCATGCCGCCCGCCGCTCCAGTGACGACGACGGTCTTGCGTTCGGTTTTCATTTTCGTTCACCTGGTGAATTTCGACGGAACCCCAGTCCGACCGCAAAGCAGGGTTGCAAGCCGCAGCAAGGGAGAGATGTTTCAAGAAAGCTGATCATTTCATGGCTATAGACGGTCATGCACACCACGCAGAATTGCTGAGGTGGTGATCACACCCACGTCAACCCCGCCTTCATCGACAACAACCAGCGGAGTGTTGTCATGTCGATTTGACAGACCAAGCAATTCCTTGATCGAGGCATCGAGGCCGAGCCGCGGGGCGCCGGCCAATGGCTTGCCTTTTCCCTCCTTGATAAATTCCTCAAGCGGCACCATCACAGTCTCTGCTTTCAGAAGCTTCAACCGGCTGCTGCCTTGGACGAATTTTTCCACGTACGGGTCATTGGGATTCCCGAGGATCTCGTCGGCGGAACCGATCTGAAGCATCTTTCCGTCTTTCATCACCCCGATGTGGTGCCCCAGCCGGACGGCTTCATCCAGGTCATGGGTGATGAACAGTGTGGTCTTTCCCAGTCTGGTCGAAAGAGCCTTGAATTGGTCCTGCAACTCGCGCCGAATGAGCGGATCGAGGGCCGAAAATGGCTCATCCATCAACAAGATGGCGGGATCGGCCGCCAGAGCTCGGGCGAGGCCAACGCGCTGTTTCATACCACCGGAAAGTTGATCAGGGTAACGGTCGCCCCAACCTGCAAGTTGGACGAGCTCCAGCTTTCCTTCAGCAATCTCGGAGCGCTGGCGAAGGCTCGCCTTTCTCAGTTCCAGCGGCAGGGCGACATTGTCGCGGACTGTTCGATGCGGCAGAAGCGCCACATTCTGGAAGACCATGCCCATTGAGCGGGCGCGGAGCTCGCGCATTTCAGTTTCGGTCTTCCGGTTTATATCTTCGCCGCCGACAATGATCTGTCCGGAGCTCGGCTTGATCAAGCGGTTCACATGCCGGACAAGCGTTGATTTTCCGCTTCCGGACAGACCCATGACACAGAAGATCTCCCCGGCCTCCACCTTGAAGGAGACGCCGGCAACGGCTGCCACGCAGCCATGCTTTTCGAGGAGCACGGCGCTTGAAAGGTGATCGCGTTGGACACTGGCAAGGTCAAATTTGGAGTTCGTCCCAAAGACCTTCCAGACATCCTTAAATTCGACGGAATGCGCTTCCAAAGGTAAGCTCCAGGTTTGAGAGGTATCGCCGCTAACCGGGGGTCAGCACTTCCTTGGCTGCGTGCCTTGCTGGAGCGATCCGGTCGCGTCCGACTGATCAATGCGGGCCGACTTTGAGGCCTGAGCATCATGGTAGCCCTTCTTGCTTTCAGCTTGGAGCCTGTTGCCGGCGGATGTCCGGCTCGTCCGGGCCTGCCGGGAGCTGCTGTCGGGGAGGCGCGAAGATTGTGGTGAAGAGTGCGGCCGGGCCACGTCTATACCACGCTACGTCGGCAAAGCGTCTGCCCTGAGACATCGCGGACTGCGTCAGACGATCGAGAATGATTGCCAGGATGACGATGCCCATCCCGCCGGTTGCTGCCAGACCAATATCGAGACGTCCGATCCCGCGCAAAACCATCTGCCCAAGTCCACCGACGGCGATCATGGAGGCGACAACAACCATCGAAAGTGACATCATCAAAGTCTGGTTGACACCGGCCACTATGCTCGGCAGTGCCAACGGCAGCTGGGCCTTGAACAGCAGCTGGTTGTTGGTGGCACCGAAGGCACGCATGGCCTCGACCACTTCTTCGGAAACCTGCTGAATGCCAAGGGTGGTCAGCCTGATGACCGGCGGGAGCGCAAAAATGATTGTCACAATCACGCCAGGCACGTTGCCGATACCAAACAGCATGACCACTGGCACCAGATAGACGAATGATGGGATGGTCTGCATTGTGTCGAGGATCGGCCGGCAGATCGCAGCAGCCCGATGACTTCGAGCGGCAATGACGCCCAACGGAATACCGACGATCGTGCAGAATAGAACGGCGGTGAAGACGAGGGAAAGCGTTGTCATCGTCTCACCCCAGATACCGAGAAGCCCGATGATCACCAACAGGCCCGCGACCTGAAGTGCCAAACGCCACCCGGCGATCTGCCAGGCAATCAATCCGAAGCACAGAACTGTAATGACGGGCGGGATGCCATTAAGCGCGAAGTCAAATCCCGTCAAAAGCCGGTCAACTGGCCATTTCAAGCTCTGAAATAACGGTCGGTAGTGTTCGACTATCCACCCCACCACATCGTTGACCCACTGGCCAAACGGAATTCGCCAGGTTTTGAAGGGATCCAGAATGTCTTCGGGCTTCACGAAAGCTCCTTTCGGTAGAGCACAGGCTATCGAGTGCTTCCGGAGATGGCCAAAGTCCAGTTGACGAGTGGTTACGTCGTCAGTTCACGATAAGAAATGGAAGGAATGGGCAGAAGACAGTTTCGGCTGCCGCTGCTTAAGGCAATCTTTGCTTGTGTTGCATTGTTGCACTTCCTCCATCCGTGACTGCAGCACAGCTTGCGACGCTGTTGTCTGGGGTTATTCCAGCACGCTAACCAGGCATGGGTGGCAAGACAACCGAACAAAAACTTATATGTAGCAGACTAAATGTTATCAGGCGTCGATGGAGCGGTTTTCGCGATCGGAGCCTCATCACCGAGCAATGGCTTGGCATCAATGAATTCAGGGGACGACTCCGGCTGGAGAGGCTTCAGGTCCGAGACCTGCGTGGTCAGCCAATCTCGAAAGATCTGGACGTCCTCGCGTCCGATCGCTGTGACCGGAATGACAAGGTGATGCTTTCGGCCAGTGAGATAGCTTTCGGCCACAGGCCTCACAAGGGTGCCTTCATTGAGGTAATCGCTCACCAGATGACGCCAGCCCAGCCCGATGCCATGCCCTCTGATTACCGACTGCATCATCGTTGGATAATTGTTGAAGGTGATGGTGCGCTTGAAGGAGGACGAGATTCCGAATTGCTCCAGCCAGTGCGTCCAATCGAAAGGTGACCAGGGGTAGGCCGACCAATGCTGGTCGTCCATGGCCAGGAGAACCTCGTTTACGAGATCCGCCGGCGTCAGGATTTGCGAGTGTGCCTGATAGGCCTTGCTGCAAACCGGGAAGACCTCCTCGCTGAAGAGCTCGGTCGCGATGAAGCCCGGGCGCGGCAGATATCCCATCACCACCGACACATCGAAACCGTCGGTTGCCGGCGCCGGGCTGCGCTCGAGCGAGACCAGGTGAAGGTCGACTTTCGGATTGCTGGCGACGAAGTCTCCGATCCGGTGGCTTATAAACAGAGTCGCGAACGACATCGGCATGCCGACAATCAAGGGTTGGGCTTTTTGCCTCCTGCGCACGCTGTCAAAGGCCGCGGCCATGTGGCCAAGGCTAAGCGTCACGGCTTCGAACAACTCCTCGCCGGGCGGAGACAGGGAGACCTTCTGGTTGCCGCGATTGAAGAGCTGGATCTGGAGGTGGTCCTCCAGCGTTAGAATGTGGCGGCTCACGGCCGCTTGGGTGACCGACAGCTCATTTGCGGCCTTGGTGAAGCTTAGATGCCGGGCCGCTGCTTCAAATGCCCGAAGGGCGCTCAAGGGAAGCCTGCGATAGTCCTTCGACATGAGAAATTGTTATCCGGTCCGGACAAAAAGTAAATTGCGTCTCGCTCCGTTCTCTATAAGCATCGGGTTGATCGATATCAATTATCCAATTGCGGAGGATCGAGGGAACTTCAGTCGAGGTGCGGGTCGACCACACAGCGGATCGCAGTCCTGATCAGACAAATAGAAGTCATTGACTGGCCAGGAAGACAACTGTGAGGGGTGACCGACGTTTGATGAGGCCGGTGGTAACATCCTCGCTGCCGATCGAGATCAACGGGGCTTCGGCATTCATCCCTCTAGCATGTGTCTCAAGGAAGTGTGGCTACAGCTCAATCAACTCCCAAGGCTCCAACCGGAAGCCTGGTCGGTACCCCATAGAGCATGGGGTACCGACCCCCTTTAATTATGCACGAGGCAAACCGATATGGCCGACGACGACGAGATCATCCTTTCCGAGCTTTCCGACGAGGAACTTGTGCAGCAGATGCACGACGACCTTTATGACGGATTGAAGGAAGAGATCGAGCAAGGAACGCATATCCTTCTCGAGCGCGGCTGGCAGCCCTATGCCGTGCTCACCGAGGCGCTGGTTGAAGGTATGCGCATCGTCGGCGAGGATTTCCGCGACGGCATCCTGTTCGTGCCGGAAGTGCTTCTGTCCGCCAACGCCATGAAGGCTGGCATGTTCATCCTGCGACCGCTGCTTATCGCCACGGGCGCGCCGAAGCAGGGCAAGATGGTGATCGGTACCGTCAAGGGCGACATCCACGACATAGGCAAGAACCTCGTCGGCATGATGATGGAAGGCGCCGGCTTCGACGTGATTGACCTCGGCATCAACAATGCAGTCGAGAAATATATGGCCGCGATTGAAGAGCATAAGCCGGACATTGTCGGCCTGTCGGCCCTGCTGACCACGACCATGCCTTACATGAAGGTCGTCATCGACACGATGAAGGAAAAGGGCATCCGCGACGACTATGTCGTGCTGGTCGGTGGCGCGCCGCTGAATGAGGAATTCGGCAAGGCCGTCGGCGCCGATGCCTATTGCCGCGACGCAGCCGTGGCCGTTGAGACCGCCAAGGACTTCATGAAGCGCAGGCATAATAGGGCCTGAGGTTGCGTTGCGGCCTTGTGCGATGTCCTGCGCTGCCTTGCTTTTGATCGCTATCAAGAAGGACCTGTGATCCTAATGAATGCGCCAGTTTCAGCGCGAGACCTTTCGCGCATTGTGGGATGGAACGCCGGCCGGCCGCAGATCGAAAGTCGCGACGAAGCATACCATGTGACCATTCTTGCGCTTCCGGGTTTTTCCCAACTCAGCCTGTCTTCCTTCGTCGATCCGCTTCGTCTGGCAAATTCGGTTGCCGACAAAAGGGTTTTCGAATGGACGATCGTCAGTCCTGACGGCAAGCCGGTTGAATGCGCCAGCGGGTTCAGCCTCGCGGTCGCCGGCGACTTTGCCGGAATCGCGCAGAGCATCCAGGCCTGCAAGAGCCCGAGCATGGTCATCGTCTGCGCCGGCGAGCGGGTCGAGAAGCAGGCATCGAGTTCCTTGAGCAGGATTCTTCGCCTCTGCAAGCGATTTGGCACTCCGCTTGCGGCGCTGGGCACCGCGACATGGCTGCTGGCCGAATGCGGGGTGCTTGAGGACAGCGCCTGCACAATTCATTGGGACAAGCGGGCGGCACTTGCCGAGACGTTCGCACGCCTCCTGGTGACTGACCGGCTGTTTGTGCGCGATGCGCAACTGGCCACTTGCGCTGGCGAGTTTGCCTCCTTCGATCTGGTGATGGACCTTATCAGTGAGCATCTCGGCAAAGAGGTCGCGCTGGCTGTCTGCAGACATACGACGGCCGGGCACTGGCGCTCGGCGTCCGACAGGCAATGGACGATCACCGGGAGCGAAATGGTGACCTCAAAGGCGCTTGCCGATATCATCCGCATCATGGAAGAGCATGTTGAGGATCCGCTTCCCCTGCACGACATTGCCAGATGCGTCGGCCGCTCGCGACGTCAGATCGAGCGGCTTTTCGAGCGCTGCGTTTCCTCCTCTCCCATGCGCTACTACATGACTTTGAGGCTTGCCCGCGCGAAGCGTCTGGTCCAGCAGACTGATCTGCCGATCGTCGAGGTTGCGATCGCCTGCGGCTTCGCGTCGGCCTCGCATTTTTCCAAATGTTTCCGCCAGGTGTACGGATGCAATCCAACAGCCTGCCGGGGCTGATGCCATCATTGCGCCCGAGGGTCCGAGAGTGCCGCGCAGGAGCAAAGCAACGCGCATCCGTGGCACAGCGAGCACTGCGGCGGAAGCAGGCGTGCGGCGACGCGCGATTGGCCAAAGTCCCTCATTAAGACTGCTCGTCGATAAGTCCAGATGTGCCGGCGGTATTTTGCAGACATGCTCATTGTGGAAACACGTAGCGGTCCGGCATCTTGATTGCCGGCGACAAAGCTTCATAAGTGATCGGAATTACGGACCGCCTTGCAGGAAGGCGGGCTCGCAGATCCTCAACCCGGTCAAACGCGGTGCTCCATCGGAAAGCTCAACAGCGGGACTGCACTGACGATACAGTCAAACTGCTCACCTGCGCGGTCACCCAGAGGTTCATCCAACGCAAATGCGTTGCCCAATCTGAAGTCCACGCCTGGGAGCGTTACACACGCCCGAGAAATTCGTGGAGTATTCGACCGCCCCGCAGTGCAACTGATATTTTCCTAGTCAACGGGAACGGGCACATAAGGCCGCGGAAGTGGATACCCGAGGCCCGGGCCAACCCAAGCGGGCACCATGGTGCGGCATTGCTGGGGTGAGAATCCGTTGAAGGTTCTGAAGCACTTTGCAAAATGCGAGGGCGACACGAAGCCGCAAGCGGTGGCGATATCGATGATTGGCATTCGCGTGCCTTCTATCAGCCGCTTTGCGTGGTCGATCCTGATACGGAGATAGTGCCGCAGGGGCGGCTGGCCGACGTGCAACGCGAACAAGCGCTCCAGCTGGCGACGCGATACCCCGGCCCTTTGGGCAATTTTTTTCATCGCAAGGGGAGTCTCAACATTCTCTTCCATGATCCGCATTGCCATCAGAAGCTTGTCGCTGACGCCAGCGAAGGCGAGACCGGAAGGGCCTGTCTGGCGGTTCGAACCTGAGCGTTGACCTTCAACGGTCGCGTGCCGGCAAACCTCTTGAGCAATGTAGTCACCGACATGGCTTCCTATCAGATCAACTGCGAGATCGAACGCCGCCAACTCGCCAGCGCAGGTCGAGTACTGGCCGTCTTTGACAAACAGGGATTCGCTGATTCTGGGCTTATTGAATACCTCCGAAAAAGCGGCCAGTCGCGACCAGTGGATCGTGCAGCGTTTGCCTGAAAGCAGGCCGGTTTGCGCAAGCACCCATGTTGCGGTGCCGACTGCTGAAATGGCGATCCCGCGGCGGGCGATCACCCGCAGGAATCCGTTGAGTTGCGGCGTAAGTTGTCGCTCTATCGGTTCGCCTGCAAAGACGGCGAGCTGGCCAAGTTTACGATCATTCGGGTCGGAGACCAGCTCGTCTACGGTGACCTCGACAGGAATTGCAAGGCCATTCGCGCCCGCCACCGGTTGCGCGTCCAAGGCGGCGATTCGCCAGCGAAACAGCGGCAGTCGCGACACATTGTTGGCTATGCGAAAGGGTTCCAAGTAAGCATGGAGGGCAAGGTGCGAAAACCCTGGCAGCACAAGAGCCACAAGTTCAAACGGCCGGCCGGCCATCGCCGAAATCTCTGGCGCGGCTAGTGACCTCATGGCGCTGATGTTGGCGGGTGCGTTCATCCGTACGTGGCCACCGGCTGGCCGAACATGCCGGGCTCGGGTTTCACGCCGAGGCCGGGCCGTTGCGGCACGGCAATGTGACCGTTTTCGATAACGATCGGGTGCTTCGCGTCGAAATGGCCCTTGATGTATTCCTGGGCGATCCAGGCGCCCTCCATGCGTCGCGGCTCCACGGTTGCGGCAAGATGCACGCAGGCCGCGGCGATGATGTCGCCGCCCCAGGCGTCGTCGCAAGTGTGCGGAAGGGATCGGATCGCACACATGTCTCGCACGGTGGTCATCTTCGTGAGGCCCCCAAGACGCGTGACTTTCAACCCAAACCCGTCGGCAATCCCTGCGGAAATCGCGCGAAGGACGGCGTTAAAATCTTCCGTGTTTTCATCGAGATAGACCGGGTGCGTCACGCGACCCTTGAGCGTGGCGACCTCCTCCATCGTGTTGCAGGGCTGCTCGAACACGAACGGGATAACCTGGCAGAGCCTGTCGAGATGGATCGCGGACGCCACTGTCAGCCCCCGGTTGCCATCGACCGCGATGCGTGCCTTGTAGCCGATAGCTTCCCAGACCTTGTGGAGGGTGGCGACGTCCTCTTCGAGGTTGCGCCCGGCGATCTTGATCTGCATACGCGGATAGCCTGCCTTGACTTTGTCGGCGGCAATCCTGGCGGTTTCGTCCGGCGGGCCGACGATCAGCGAATAGTAGGACGGGACGCGGTCCGTAACCGCCCCACCTAGTAGCGTTGAGACAGGCACGCCGAGCTTCTGGCCGAGAAGGTCGAGGAAGGCCATGTCGAGGGCGGCCTTGGCATAACCGTGTCCATTCAGACGCTCGTCCATCCGCTTCGTCAGAAGCCTAATGGAGGCCACCTCCAAACCGATCATGCCCGGCGCGATTTCAGCGACCGCGGCGCGGGCGCCGAGCGCATGGTGCGGCTGGTAGACCGGCCCGACCGGACAGGTCTCTCCCCAACCCACAAGGCCGTCATCCGTCACGATCTCCACTAGGGTGCTGTCGAGCGACTGGACGTCGGTGCTCGCCATCCGGTAGGCGCCCCCCTTCACCGGCAATGGGGTCGTGTATACGTTGATTGTCTTTATGCGCATCGCTGAACTCAATATTCGTCGTTGAGGGCTTCAACCGCGGGAATCTCGCGCGAGCGGCGACTGATGTATTCCCGCAGTTCTTCATCCTTGACCGGGTCCAGCTTGGGCTCCTGATATTCTCCCAAGAGATGCCTGGCGTGTTCGAGGGCGCGCTGTTTTATGTCCTTCGAGCCGTCGACTTTCCACTGCTCAATCGAATTGTTGTCGAAGAGCTTTGGGATGAAGAATGCGCGCTCAAAATTGGCCTGGGTGTGCGGGTGGCCGAGGTAGTGGCCGCCAGGGCCAACATCACGAATGGCCGCCAGAGCTTCGTCGAAATCGTCCCACTGAATGCCCTTGGTCATGCGGTAGCCCATGTCGCACACCTCCGCGTCGACGACGAATTTGGCAATCGAGCAATGCATGCCGGCTTCGTTCCAGCCTGCCGAATGCCAGATGTAGTTCGCCCCGGACATCAGCACGGCCATCATGGTCATCGCGCTCTCATAGCCAGCCTGAGCGTCGAATATTTTCGCGCCGCCCAGCAAGTTGGAGGTGCGCCAGGGGATGTTGTAGCGGCGAGCCATCTGACCGATCATGAAATTCATCAGCGATATCTCGGGCGTTCCCGCCATGGGGGCGCCAGACTGCATCGAGACCGTCGAGAGATAATGCCCATAAATCGCCGGGCAGCCTTTGCGCACTACCTGCGTATAAGCGAGCGCGGAAAGCGCTTCGGCATTGAGCTGCGCAACGGCCGCCGCGGTAGAGGCTGGCGTGTTTGCGCCGCCGAGCACGAAGGGCGAGCACAAGACCGGCTGGTTGCGCCGGCAGAAGGCGCGCATGGCGCCAAGCATGACCTGGTCCCACACAAGCGGCGAATTGCCATTGCAATTGCCGGTCGTGACGGCGTGGGTCTCGAGGAAGCCCTCGCCGAAGAGGATCTCGCACATGTCGAGCACATCCTCTGCGTTCTTGGGCGAGGTCGTCATGCCCATGAAGATCTTGTCGGAATGCTTCATCGACGAATAGGTGATATGCAAGTGCCGATGCGCGACGACGAGGTCCATCGGCTCGACGATGTGATGCGCCGATGAATGCAGCGCCGGCATCATGTGGGCCAGCTTATGGAAGGTGCCGAGGTCCGCGATTGTCGGGCCTCGTCTGACGTCATCGAGGTCGCGCATGTAGGGCGCGCCGGTCATCGGCACGAAGATTGACTTCGGTCCGCCGAGCTCGACATTCTTCGCCGGATCGCGGGCAAAATATTCGACCTTGGAAGGGATGGTCTTGATCAGCTCCATGACCAGGCCGCGGTCGAGGTGAACGCGGTCGTCGGCGCGCACGTCGGCTCCGGCGCGCTTCCAGTCCTCGATCGCGATCGGATCTCGGAAAACGACGCCAACTTCTTCCAGGATCGCCAGAGACGCTTCGTGAATGCGCTCGACCTGCTCGGCGTCCATCGGTTCGACCACCGGCAGACCCCGCTTGAGCGTTGGCAGCATTTCAAAGTTCGGCGCGGTGCGAATTGTTCGCCGCGCTTCCCGCCCTCCCCTGCGAGACGTTTGCACTTGAGCGGTCATAACGGCCTCCAAAACAGTCTATCTGGCCCCTATGAGCCGACCGGCACTATTGCCGAACCGCCATGATATGACCTACTGCAAAAGTCTCACGCGCCTGTTGACTAAACTGACACACGATCCGCGCACATCTTCCCCCCGCAGCTTTGCAACGCCTTTTTTCGCAAAAAAGGGGTGGGTCGCGCCACGACCATCACTCTGTCACTGCCCTATCGCCGAACCGATCCGTGCCCGCGCTGCCGTCGGCTCCACTGCGAAAAAGTAGCTTGGCGCTTGACTTTATTTCGAGTTCGCCAATGTCGAGTTTTCGATAGCGTGGTGCCGTCGTTCGGCAGCGGCGGGAGCGTCCTTGTTCATGGTCAGCATACGACTGAAAAATCAAACGCAAAGCGCCTGCAAGTCGGCAGCCGCCGCGGCTTGCCTCAAGGCGTGCAGCATAAATCCCGCTTTCCATTGGGGAATTATGAATGAGAAGTCGTCCGATCACCCGGCGTCCTGGAGATCATCTTCATGAGATGAACGGGCTTGCTTCGCGTCAGGCGCGCCAATCAAAACGATCTCAGCCGCTACTGTTTTTATGGCCCGCGTTGGCATGTCCACCCGGCAGTGCGACTGATTGACGGATCCATCTTTGCTAAATCAGCGCTCAATCAAAACCAGTTACCAAAATGGCGCTGACATGGAGGATCACTTCACGTTTGATTTTCGAGGCCCGCCGACGGCATTTTTCGGCAACTCGCCAGGTGGCAAGCGATCGACCCTCAACTGTAATCGAGCAGAAAAGAACATGAGTAATTTGGTAGGAAAAGCAGCCCTGGTGACAGGTGCCGCCGGCGGCATCGGAGCGGCGATCGTCAGGCAGCTGCGGGCACAAGGCGCCAGGGTCGCCGTCGCGGATCGCGACGTGGCAGGCCTTGACGCGGAGGTGCATCTGCCGGGCGACCTACTGAACGCAAGCTATGCGGACGGTTTATCCGCAGCTGCATTTGCGGCGCTGGGTGGCCTGGACATCTTGGTCAACAATGCGGGCGTCATCACGAGAGGCCCGGTGACCAGCACAACAGATGCCGACTGGGCTTTGTCACTCGGCGTGAATGTGGAAGCGCCTTTTCGTATATGCCGGGGCGCCATTCCGATCATGGCGGATCGGGGCGGAGGTGCGATCGTCAACGTGTCGTCATGCTGGGGCGTTCGCCCAGGGCCGAACCACGCCATATACTGCATGACGAAAGCTGCCATCGCTTCATTGACCCAGTGCATGGGTATGGACCACGCAAATCAGAACATTCGGATCAATGCCGTGTGCCCCAACGAGGTCAACACACCTATGCTACGAACAGGGTTTATCAAACGCGGTTTCGACCCCGACACGGCGGTTGCCGAGCTTGGAAAAACCGTTCCGCTTGGCCGGATTGCGGAGCCCGAGGATATTGCCGAGGTGGTCCTATTTCTCGTCTCTGACGCCGCCCGATACATGTGCGGTTCGCTTGTCGAGGTTAATGGTGGAAAGTCGGTGGGATGAGGTTTACAGGAAAAGTTGCACTCGTGACAGGTGGTCGGACAGGCATCGGCCTGGCCATTGCACGGCGCTTGAGGGATGAAGGTGCGCGGGTATTTACCGCACAACGGGGCGAGGACCAGGAGTTCGAAGGGATCGTCGTTGATTTCGCCGATCCATCAGCCGCGTCGTACACAGTGCAGTCGGTTGCGCGCGATGCCGGAGGGATCGACGTTCTGATCAACAACGCCGGCATCATGCAGGAAGCCCTTGTTGAGGAAATGAGCCTTGAGGATTGGCAGCGGACGATAGCGGTAAACCTGACAGCACCGTTCGTCATGATCAAGGAAGCACTTCCCCATTTGCGAGCGGTCGGGGGGACGATTGTCAATATAGGCTCGATCGAGGGGCTCGGCTCCAATCCGAGACATGCTGCCTATTGCGCTTCCAAAGCTGGAATTCACGGCCTGACGCGCGCGGTGGCCGTCGATCACAGCGGCGAAGGCGTCCGATGCAATGCCGTTGCGCCTGGGTGGATCGATACCGACCTGAATCTTGAGTTCATCGAGAGCTTGCCAAACTCGGCAGGCTTTCGCCAAGGTGTTGGCACAATTCATCCTGTAGGACGCACCGGAAAGCCCGAAGAGGTCGCGAGTCTGGTGGCTTGGTTGGCATCGCCTGAATCGTCGTTCGTGACAGGTCAGGTTTGGACCATCGACGGCGGTCGGATGGCGAAGCTTAGCCTTCCTTAATGACTAGCGAGAGGCGCGTTGGCACCCCAGCAGCCGTCCTGCGGATTTTTATCCCTCAAGGATCACAAGCATGAACAGAAGGGCAGCGAAATTGTCCCCACCAACCAGCATTCCAACGACTATGTCAGGGGTGGTCCTGACCGGACATGGCGGCTTCGAAAAGCTGCAATTCAAGACAGACCTTCCGGTGCCCCGACCAGGGCCAGGCGAAGTTCTCATAAAAGTTGCTGCGGCAGCGATCAACAACACCGACATCAATACCCGGATCGGCTGGTATTCCAAGGCAGTGAGGAGCGGCACTTCCGAAGGCGGCTACACCGGATTTGACTCATCGGACGATGACGACGCGAGTTGGACAGGTACGGCCTTGTCATTCCCTCGCATTCAAGGCGCGGATTGCTGTGGTTGCATCGTGGCTGTTGGAGAGGGGGTCAATGATGAACGCATCGGCGAACGGGTCATCGTGCGGAATTTGCTCCGCACCTATGTGGACTATCGCGCTTGGGAATGTTGGACATTTGGGTCCGAATGCGACGGCGCGTTCGCGCAATATGCGAAAGCGCCATCGCTAGAGACATTCAAGGTCAAATGCGACTGGAGCGACGTCGAATTGGCTTCAGTGCCTTGCGCCTATTCGACCGCTGAAGGCATGTTGCATCGGGCAGACGTGAGGGCCGGCGAGACCGTGCTTATCACCGGCGCATCCGGCGGCGTCGGGTCGGCAGCGGTCCAATTGGCAAAGCGGCGCGGGGCCACGGTCATCGCGGTTGCGGGCGAAGCCAAGGCTGCCCAGGTACGCGATCTGGGTGCCGATCGCTTGGTGGCACGAGGCGATAGCCTGGTCAACGTGATAGGAAAAGGTGCCATTGACGTTGTCATCGACGTCGCGGCAGGCCCGCTGTTTCCACAGCTGCTGGAGGTGCTGAGGCGTGGCGGACGTTATGCCGTCGCTGGCGCAATTGCCGGACCGATCGTCGAGCTCGATGTCCGCACTCTTTATCTCAAAGACTTGACTTTCCTTGGCTGCACATTCCAAGAGGACGTGGTCTTCGAAAACCTCGTATCCTACATCGAGGGCGGCGAAATACGGCCCCACATCGGCAAAACCTATCCCTTGAAAGACATTGTCCAGGCGCAGGAAGATTTCCTTTCCAAAAAAATCAGCGGCAAGCTGGTCCTGGTCATCCCGAAGTGAAGGCGAAAAAATGCAGCACCTCAAGATCCAGAAAATCGACGTCTTTCAGATCAACCTTCCCTATTCTGGCGGCGTTTACCTCCTTTCGGGTGGGCGAGAATACCGCGGCTTCGATGCGACGATCGTCCGCATCACCACGAACACCGGTATAGAGGGATGGGGCGAAAGCACGCCCTGGGGATCGACCTATGTCGCGGCTCACGCCCTCGGTGTTCGCTCAGGAATCGCCGATATTGCGCCTAGTCTTCTTGGTCTCGACCCGCGCCGCGTTGACCGCATCAATGAGGCGATGGACCTCGCGCTGGTGGGTCACGAACATGCCAAGACAGCTCTTGATGTCGCGTGCTGGGACATTTTCGGAAAGTCCGTCGACATGCCAGTTTGCGAGCTGCTAGGCGGCCGCACGACCGCCCGCATGCCAATCATCTCGTCGATCTATATGGGTGATCCCGATGAGATGCGCAGCCGCGTCGCGGAACACCGAGCGAAAGGTTACACCGGGCACTCCGTGAAAATCGGTGACCATCCGGCGATTGACGCTGAGCGTATTGCAGCATCGATGGCCGACAAGAAGCCTGGCGAGTTCTTTCTCGTGGACGCTAATGGCGGTATGACGGTTGAGACGGCCCTGAGAATGTTGCGATTGCTGCCGCCAGGGCTGGATTTTGTCTTGGAGGCGCCTTGTGCAACGTGGCGCGAGTGCGTTTCGCTGCGTCGCCGGACTGACATTCCGATGATCTTCGATGAGCTGGCGACGAACGACGCCTCAATCATCCAGATCATTGCTGATGATGCGGCAGATGGTATTGGCCTCAAAATCTCCAAGAATGGCGGTCTCACCAAAGGCCGCCGCCATCGGGACTTCTGCCTCGCAGCCGGCTACACCCTTAGCGTTCAAGACACCGTGGGATCGGATATCGCGTTCGCCGGCATAGTGCACCTTGGACAGACCGTTCCCGAAAAGAACCTCCGATGCGTCCTGGAATGTCGGGACATGGTGACCGTAAAGCTGGCAGACGGCGAGTTCGAGGTGACCGAAGGGCATGTCATCGCACCTGATTCGCCTGGATTAGGCATTACTCCGCGCCTAGATGTTCTGGGCGCTCCCATCGCCACCTATTCCTGATTGGCCCTCACGCCGATCTCAAACACGGTGTGCCATGCCCAATATCGACATGAGGGAGGTCGATGCTGGGATCGCGGCGGAGGACTGCCCGGCACGGGTCAGCCTCCGCCTTTGCCTCGGAGCTCATGCGAGGAGGGCCTGGCGACTGTGCAGGCCTTTCGTCGAGGTCCCGATGCTGAAGCCTTTGTATCCAGAGGCAGCCACTTCCTCACAGACTTTTTGATAGGCAGGCACGCCACCGACGTAGGGCATGAACACAGCCGGTTTACCCGGAATGTTGACGCCGAGGTACCAAGACTTCGCTCGGGTATATAACGTTCCCTCGGCCGCCTGCCTGACCTGTTCCATCCAGGTTTCTTCGGCTGAGGCGGTGGCCTCGATGTAATCGGCGTGGACATCGAGCAGATGCGCAATGCAATCAGCGATCCATTCAACATTGTCTTCAATGGCAACTATGACGTTGGTCAGCACCGAGGGGCTCCCGGGTCCTGTGACGACAAATAGGTTAGGGAAGCCGGAACTCATCAATCCGAGAAACGTATTTGGTCCATCCCGCCACTTTTCCCTGAGGGTAAGCCCTTCCCGCCCGACAATGTCGATCTTGCTGAGCGCGCCTGTCATCGCGTCAAAACCCGTCGCCAGCACCAAACTGTCGAGCTTGTGGAAGTTGGAGCCTGCCGTTATCCCCTCTGGGGATATTTCGCGGATCGGGTTGGAACGGATGTCGACCAGGGTGACGTTTTCACGATTGAAGGTCTCGAAGTACTTCGTGTCGGCGCATATACGCTTGGCGCCAATGGGGTGATCGACCGGTGCCAGCAGGTCTGCTACGTGAGGTTTCTCAACGACGGTGCGGATCTTTTCCCGCACGAATTCAGCAGCGGTCCGGTTAGCTTCTGCATTGCGCAGCAAATCCGAATATGCCGCTGTAAAGCTGGTTCCTCCTGCATCCCAACGCCTCTGATACTCTTGGAGCCGCTCTTGCGGAGATACAGCCAATGCGGATTTGTCCCCGAGGTCGCATAAGATGCCTGCCGGCATCGAGCGCGCCCTCTTACGCCGCTCAGCATAATTCGTTTTCCAGGAATTCTCGTACTCAGGATCCATCGGCCTGTTTCGTGCCGGAATGCTGAAATTCGGCGTACGCTGAAACACATACAGGTGCTTGGCCTGCGCGGCGAGCTCCGGGATCACTTGTATACCCGAAGATCCGGTGCCGATGACCCCGACATTCTGGCCAGACAAACTGACCCCCTCATGAGGCCAGTTGCCCGTATGATAGATTTGGCCCTTGAAGGTATCGAGGCCAGGAATTTTTGGCCTCTGGGCAGCTGAAAGGCACCCCGTCGCCATGACGCACCACTTGGCACGATACCGCATCCCCGCATCGGTCGAGACCAGCCATCGGCAGTCCTCTTCCTGGAAGGCCGCTCTGGTGACCCTGGTGTTGAATTTTATGTCACGAACAAGATCGAACTTCTTCGCAACGTAGTTCGCATAGGCCAGGATCTCCGGTTGCGACGCATACCGCTCGGTCCAATGCCACTCCTGCTGAAGCTCCTCGGAGAAGGAGTAAGAATATTGCATGCTTTCAACATCGCAGCGCGCTCCCGGATAGCGGTTCCAAAACCACGTTCCGCCCACTCCGTAGGCCGCCTCAAGCACGACAGCCGAAAGGCCCAAGCGGCGAGCCAGATGCAGCATGTACATGCCGGCAAACCCGGCGCCGACAATGACAACGTCACAGGACGTGGGCTCATCGTCGGCGCGACCTTCCAAAACCTCGCTATGCTGCACGAGCCGCTTCCTTTGCAAATTTGTCGCTGAGTAGTGTGGCTATTAGGCTGCCAAAAAAACCAGGCGCACGCACTCTCCAAAAAACTCAACCGCCCGATTTGTTTTTTTCCGAACGCAGTTCCGGCCTGGGGTGCTAGAACGACACATAGGGAATTGCCATTTCAGATGCAACCAATCGACTGCGACGGAAATTCGCATCCCTAGTGTCCTTCAGCAAGACTTGACAAGAGTCCGACGGACGCTTTTGCGCAGAACAGCAATATTAGCGGTTGAGGCGACGTAGTTGTAGAGACAGCGCAAAAGAGCCATTCGACGTTTAGGGAACTCTACCATCAAACCAAACACATGGGAGTATAAATCATGAATAAGTCGTTGTTCTGCTCCATACTCATGGGATCTGTCCTTTGTGCGCAGGCTGCCTTTGCGAGCGAGAAGGTAATTCCGGCCTGGGATGGGATCACGGAGAACCTGATGCAGACCTACATCGTCGATGAAGGCTTGCGGCAGCTCGGCTATGATGTGGCAGATCCCCTTCAGCTGCAGATTCAGCTGGCTTACGTTGCAATCGCGAAAGGAGACGCGACTTTCTTCGCCGCCTATGCAGAACCGATCCACGATAAATACCTGAAGGAAAACGGCGGAGACGCCGTTCTTACTCGCCTCGGGCATGTTTCGGCGGATAATATACAGGGCTATTTGATCGACAAGAAGACCGCAGATGCCACGGGTATCAAATATATCGAGGACTTGAAGGATCCCGAGAAGGCGAAGTTGTTCGATATCGACGGCAATGGCAAAGCTGACCTTTACGGTTGCGAGCCGGGTTGGGGGTGCGAAGTAATCATTGAGCACCACCTCGACGCGTATGGTCTGCGCGACACCGTTGAAGAGAAGCAGGGCGGCTATTTCGCGATCATCCCGGACGCAATTGAACGTATCAAAGAAGGAAAACCCACGCTATATTACACTTGGACGCCGCTTTGGGTGTCCAGCATTCTGCAGCCTGGGAAAGACGTTGTTTTTCTTAACGTGAAGAAGACCGACTTGCCCAACGGCCAGTCTGCCAGCACCATAATTCCCGGTCTGGGCAATCTTGGGTTTCCAATGATTCAGCAGCGCATCGTTGCGGCTACGAGCTTTGTCAAAGGTAACCCCACCGCCAAGAAGTTCTTTGAGCTTGTGGCGATTCCGATTGACGATCTGAACGCCGAAAACCTCAAGATCTTTAAGGGTGAGAGCTCGAACGATCAGATCAAGCAGGCTGCGTTGGACTGGATTTCCAAAAACAAGAAGACGTGGGACGGTTGGATTGCAGAAGCGAAGGCCGCCCACTAACTGCATGTGCCACGGCAAGTCATAGATTTGTCAGGGGAGAATCCAATTGCTTGATAACAGCCTTAAAGATCAAGTCGTCATCTTGACGGGCGCTGCCGGTGGGATCGGCAGCGCAATCGCTCGGACTTTTCATCGTCTCGGGGCGCGCATGCTGCTGGCTGACTATGAGGAACAAAGCGTAACCCGATTGGCCTCGTCTCTGGATGCGACCGGCGCGCGAGTGGTAGCAATCGGGTACGACGCG
This sequence comes from Mesorhizobium sp. M1312, assembly GCF_040318115.1. NCBI lineage: Bacteria > Pseudomonadati > Pseudomonadota > Alphaproteobacteria > Hyphomicrobiales > Phyllobacteriaceae > Mesorhizobium > Mesorhizobium sp. M1312. Next base: position 186,444 of record NZ_JAMYLQ010000008.1, read on the forward strand.
AGCGAACCATCTGATGCTGATGCTGTCGTATCGAGATGCATCGATCGGTTCGGCCATATTGACCACGTCGTTCCGGCAGCAGCCATCTTCGAGGATCAGCCGTTCGCCACAATGACAGATGAGCAGTGGCGACGGACGATGTCGATAAACCTGGATGGGGTGTTCTACATCTGTAGACGCTCCATTCCACATATCAAGCCGGGGGGCACTATTGTAACCATCGCTTCTTCTGCGGCGCATGAAGGCTGCTCGCCCGAGCACGTTCACTATGGGGCGTCGAAAGGCGGCGTCCTGGCGTTCACCAAGTCGCTGGCAAGGGAGCTTTCACCGAACATACGTGTAAACACGGTGTCTCCCGGGACCATAGACACTCCGATGGTGGAGGAACTCCTGCGGCGGAATGGAGACAAGTGGCTGTCCATTACGCCGGCCGGCCGCTTCGGTACCGGTGAAGAAGTAGGTGATGCAGTGGCGTTTCTCTGCAGCAGCGCTTCGAGCTACATCATGGGCCAGACGATTCACGTAAACGGCGGGTCCTATATGGGCGGCTAGGGCTTGCCCCCAATCCCACCTAGTGCCCGTTTGCCATCCAGAGGGGATCATACTGTGGCTTCATGTAGCTGACAGGCATGCTTTCCGGCCAGGGCCCGAGATGATCAGCGGTATCATCGCTCAGATAGCTGGCCACATCGAGGATCTGGTGGATGCCAGCCTTGCCCAGCGGCGGGCCGAGTTTGTTGGTGGTTAAGTCGCAAGGGCAGCGGTGGAAATTGCTATCATTAGGATGTCCGATCTGGCCAGGAACGTCCGGACCCGTTAGCGCCGACATGTCGACATGTCAGGCCTGACGAAGGACCTTTTAGTCGCCCCAAATCGTGAGAGGGTCCCCGAGAACGGTGCGGTCGACTTCGATTCCCAGTCCCGGCAGGTCCGGCGGAATAACGCCTCCGTCGGCAAATCGCCCGTGGAACGTGGCTGTTTTTAACGTAACCATATCGTCGGTATTGGCCACACACCGCAGTAAACGCGTCGGTACGGTCGCGCCGAGATGAACGATCGAGGCGAACGCGATGGCAGACCCAGCAGTATCCTGGACACTCATTGTGAGGCCTGCAGCACAGCAAATATCGCGATGCCGCCGGCCACGAGTGAGACCCCCGGCTTTGGCAATCTTGAGGCCGATGCCGTCAGCCAAATCATTGGCCACAATGAATGCTATGTCTCCGTCGAGCTGTGCGAGCTCATCGATCACGATCGGATAGGCGCAGCGCTTACGCAGCGACATAGTTTCTCGGATTGTCGCGCAGGGAGCCTCCAAGACAAAGTCCAGTCCCTGTGGAAGCAGCCGTAGCATCCTCAGCGCGGTTTCAGGAACGAGACCACCGTTTGCGTCAACGAGAAAGAATTCGCCCGGTTTCTTATCTGCCAGGCACGCGGCGATACGTTCGGCATCGAGCGCCGGTCCTCCCTCGCTGTCCAATGCCCCGATCTTGACGGAATGTCCCAGATATCCCCGCGCGCGGTGATCCGCCGTGCGGCGGCGCATCTCTTCGGGATCCCCGGCATAGATCGACGAAATCATCGGAAGGGGCTTTCCGGACCCACCTCCAAGAAGGTCTGCAACCGGTAGACCGACCGATTTCCCAAAGATGTCCCAGCAGGCGACATCGAGTGCCGATTTTGCGTGATTGTGGCCGACGAGCGCGGAATCCATCGCGTCGTTGATGCGGTCAACTTGGCGAGGATCGCGCCCCAGCAAGCTAGGGGCGATTTCAGCGATTCCCGCCCGAGTGCCGAGCGCATGAGATGCAATGTAGGTGCTACCCCACGGGGTGCTTTCGCCCCATCCCTCCGTCCCATCGTCCGCAATGATACGGACGATTGAGGCGTCAAACGATGTGTATTCGCGGCCTCCCGACAGCAGGTACACGCCGCCGTAGTAGGGAAGATCGGTCTTATAGAGCTCAATTCTGGCGATTTTCATGGAGGGCCTGTCTGTTATGGAGGACGGTGGGCCTGCTTGTCACCTTCGCGGAGGCACAAGCACGAGTTTCCCGGTATGGGCCTTCGACAAGAAGTCTTTTTGCGCCAGAACGATCTCATTAAGCGGATATACATGCGCGATCACAGGCCGGAATTGTCCACTTTCGATGTAGCGGACTAGGTTCTCGAACACCTGGTCGCCCAGGAAGGTGCAACCAAACAGGGTAAGATCTTTCAGGTATACAGTCCGGATATCGATTTCGACGATGGGTCCACCGATCGCGCCCGCTACAGCACAGCGGCCGCCACGCCGTAGCAACTCCAGGAGCTGTCGCAGCTGCGGGCCCCCAACCAGATCAATAACGACGTCGACGGCCTCCGAACCAAGAGCGGCTACAAGATCACTGTTTCGCTCGAAGGTCTGGTCAGCACCTTGTGCTCTAACCTCAGCTGCCTTATTCGGGGCGCAGATTCCGATGACCGTCGCGCCCCGGCGCTTGGCCAATTGCACTGCGGCCAAGCCTACACCTCCCGAGGCCCCGGTGACGAGTACACGCTCCCTCCCCACCGCAGCCCTATCGAGCATGTTTTCTGCGGTCGAGTAAGCACAAGGGACAGCAGCAAGTTCTTCGTCGCTCCAGTCACAATTGACGGCATAAGTTTCACGGGCCGGGGCTACTACGAACTGCGCAAATCCACCGTTGCACTCGCTTCCGAGTACCCATCCTTCGAATGGACGATAGTCTACGTAGCTGCGCAGAAGCGGGCGTACGATAACACGCTCGCCTATCCTGTCGCTGGGCACCTCGGCTCCGACCGCGACCACCCGGCCACACACATCTCCGCCTTGTATGAGGGGGAACTTGAGCGATGTACCGGACCAGCTTGCGTCGTCATCGTCGATCGATGCAATTCCTACTGCAGCTCCAGTGCCGGTCTCGGCATCAACCTTCTTCGAGTACCACCCGATGCGCGTATTTATGTCAGTGTTGTTGACGCAGGTAGCGCCGACCTCAATGAGTAATTCACCAGCTTTCGGCTGCGGCACAGGAACGTCGTTTCGAACTTCAAGTTTTTCAAGCCCGCCATGACCTATCAGGACAGCAGCAGTCATCTTGCTCGGAATCATCGAACTTCTTTGTTTTCAGGATGCGTAGGGCACGTCTCTGCAATCGCCAGACTGTATCGGAACGGGGCCCCTCGGCGACAACGAAATAAATTCACTTGGCCGGTGACTTTTTCACGACATGAGGCCGGTCAGGATTCGAATTCGTCGCAGAAAGCGAACGTCGCCTCGAGGATCGCGGATCGCGGATCGCCGTCCGGCTTGTGCGGACGGTCAATAGGCGCGATAGCAATCCTAGGTCCGCCGCCGAGTTGGCTGACAAGTCTGGGTGAGCGCATCCGGCCCGCTGCTATCTGCCTAGCTCTGATCGCCACGGATGGCTGCCGTCGTCCTGAGCGCCGTTAAAGGCACTCGACGCCTTCCCAATCTAAGGCGTTCACCTGCCTTCCGCCTGGCGATGCTTGGTCCTTACCAACAGGTATAACCGCCATCTACCAACAAAACAGTTCCGGTAATGTAGCTCGCCGCATCGCTCGCCAGGAATTGGACCGCAGACGCGATCTCGTGAGGCTGGCCGAAGCGACGCATCGGTGTCTGATCAGACCATGCCTTGACCACTTCTTCGGGATACTTATCGGTCATCTCAGAGCGTACGAACCCAGGCGCCACCGCATTCACGCGGACACCAGATCTCGCCCACTCGCACGCAAGTGTCTTGGTCACCATATTCACTCCGGCCTTGCTCGCATTGTAGGCCGTGACCACGGACTCTTGTCGGGTAACGACATCGCCGCACATGGAACTGATGTTTACAATGGCTCCCGACCCACGCTCCGCCATGAGGGAGCCGAACGTGCGGCTGCAATAGAAGACACCGTCCAGATTCACAGACAGAACGACGCGCCAATCCTCGTCCGTCGTATGCTTGGTCGGCGCTGCACGAGACACGCCGGCATTGTTGACCAGGATGTCAGGGCAAAACCCGATTCTAGCAGCGAGATCGCGCACGGACTGCGAATCCGTGACGTCGAGTTGGTGGACCTGCGGCTTGACGAGGAACTGATCTGCAGCGGCAGTGGCTCGAATCGCGTAGGCGTCGGTTAGGATTACGACGGCACCTGCTTCTTGCAGGGTAAGGGCGATCTGCAAACCGATGCCCCGTCCCGCGCCGGTAATTAAAGCGGTTTTCCCTGTCAGATCAAACTTGCCCATTGTTAGCCTTTGCTATGTACCTTGCTTTTAGTGTGATCCGCGTCTGCATCCGCCAAGGGTAAGCGGTCGCCCTTCAGCATGCCCGAGGGCTTTGACGAGGTCGCATCGATTTTCAAAGATTGATCTCTTGCGGTTCTCTTCACCCCGCTAGATGAGCCGTTTCAACTCGAGGGTACCTGGAATTCCGCTCAACCTCGGATGCCGACAAGAAGGTCGCGGCGCGAAATCGTGCCCACCGGCCGGTTGTCGTCCATCACCGTGATGTCCCCGCTATGATGGGTTGCCAAGTCGATGATAGTACCGATCTTGTCAGTAGCTAACACCGTCGCTCCGTTGTGATGCGTCGTGGCCGAAGGGTTCGGAATCGGTGTCATGATCTTGCGAGCGGTCACAAGTTCAAGTCTCGAAATGCCCTTCACAAAGTCTGCCACGTACTCGTCCGCGGGTTCCGTGACAATTTCTTCCGGAGTTCCAACCTGCACGAACCTGCCGTCCTTCATGATCGCGATATGAGTGCCTAGCCTGATTGCTTCATCGAGATCGTGAGTGATGAAGACGGTAGTCTTTTTGACGAGCTTAGCTAGTTCGAGGAACTGCTGCTGCAATTGGCGGCGAATCAACGGATCGAGAGCGGAAAATGGCTCATCCATCAAAAGGATTTCCGGATCTGCCGCCATGGCCCGGGCCAGGCCGACGCGTTGTTTCATGCCGCCGGATAACTCGTCGGGATATCTCGAAGCCCACTCTTCCAAACCTACGAGCTCTAGCTTTTCCTTTGCTGTCTGCAAGCGCTGGGCCCTGCCGACACCACGCAACTCGAGGCTCAGAGCGACGTTGTCTTGAACGCTGCGGTGGGGCAACAACGCCATGTTTTGAAACACCATTCCTACGCTCCTCGAGCGCAGATCACGGAGTTGAGAGTTGTTCAGTCGGCTCACATTGCGGCCGGCTACGATGATCTCGCCATCCGTGGGTTCCACCAAGCGGTTGATGTGTCTGATCAGAGTCGACTTGCCGGAGCCGGAGAGGCCCATGATGCAAAAAATTTCCCCCTCCGCGACCGAGAAGGATACGTCGGCAACCGCGGTGACCGCGCCGTACTTTTTTAATATCTCAGACTTGGAAAATCCTTGCTCCCGAATAGCCTGGAGGGCGGCTTTCGCGTTGTTTCCGAAGATCTTCCAGACTCCGGAACACTGAACAACGGGGTTGGTCATTGGATACCCTTGTTCATTTCAGCCGCCGGAGGCTGGCTGGAAGAGGCTCGAAAAGTGCGCACCGCATATACGATCGCCGCAGCTGGACCGCGGGCCCAGAATTCCCCTGGACGCTGTCGAGGCTGGGCGAGGGCTTGTGTGATCCGATCGAGAATGATCGCCAGCGCGACAATGCCGAGGCCTCCGATACTGGCGAGCCCAACGTCGAGGCGACCAATACCACGAAGCACCATCTGGCCGAGTCCGCCAACTGCGATCATCGAGGCGACCACCACCATGGAAAGCGACATCATCAGCGTTTGATTCACACCTGCCATGATCGTAGGCAGTGCCAGGGGAAGTTGAGCTTTCCATAGCAATTGACGATCGGTCGCGCCAAAAGCCCGCATGGCTTCATTGACCTCTTCAGGCACCTGGCGGATGCCCAAATGAGTCAAGCGGATCACCGGTGCGACGGCGAAGATCACGGTAACAATCACACCTGGCACGTTGCCGATGCCGAACAGCATGACAACGGGAACAAGATAAACGAAAGCTGGGATCGTTTGCATGCCGTCAAGGATCGGCCTCAGTATCATGTACAACAGCTCAGATCTGGTTGACAAAATGCCGAGCGGAAGGCCGATGGACAATGAAAAGACGAGCGCGGTAAGCACGATGGCCAGTGTGATCATGGTCTCGGGCCAAACGCCGATGAAACCCACAAAGACGAGAATGGCCGTTAGTGCAGTTGCGAGCCGCCAGCTTGAAAGCTGCCAGGCCAACAGCGCTATGAAGGCGATGACCAGGGTCGGCGGTGCAGCGGTCATGAAATGAGTGAGCGACTGCAGGACTGTGTCAAACGGCGCCTTGGCTGTCTGGAAGAAGGGTCGATAGTTCTCAACCACCCAACGCAATGCATCGCTTACCCATGAGGCGAGCGGCAATTTCCCGCAATCAAACGGATTCCAAAGGCCACATCCGTTCATTTTCGTTCCCCGTTCCAGATTTCTGAACTGGTTCAGCTGTAAGAGGTACCATGACTTGTCCCCGGAAGGAGGCGCAAAAAAATAGCCTGACGGGTGACTTTATTTCGGCCCCGGTCGCGAATGTTTCGAGACGCGCGAACATACCTGAAAGGCGGCGCAGGTGACACACTATGCCAGCTTTGGAACCCGGGCTCCAGCCTTTGACCTTCTGATCCGTGGGGCGGCTTACATAATGGTAGGGCGTTCATAGCGGGCGTCAACCAAGCGCGATGCCGGGTAGATGGGTTGTCTAATCGCAAAGGTGACGCCAAGTATCTTGCACTTCTAAGACGCGTGTGCCGGTTGCAGGGTTGTCTTCGCGGTCAACATCAGTTGCCGCTGCCTTCACGTCGAATGGAAACCGCCGTCTCTTTCATCGAAACATCGAGGCCGATATAGTCTTCCATGGCTGTTCTCCCTGAGATGCCTGGGCCCGGTGCGAATCGTGAGCCCGTATTTCCATCCTGTCTGGGAACAGCCACCCACTTCCATAGCTAAGACTTGGGCAGCTCGCTCCCGCGATTACCCTTTGTATTTTCGGTTTGCGCCCCTTCTTCGAGTGATGCCGTGATTTCGAGCCTCATAAATCGCATTCGTAATCGTCGCGGGTTACGGAGGATTACATCCTTCGGGGGATGTTCCGCGTGCAGGTCGAACGCGTGAACAGGCGCATCAGCGACACGATCCGACAGACCGACGAAGCACCGCCATAGGCGGAGCCCCGTTCACGTAACGGGCCGCAGCAGTTTTTTGGTACGGCCGCCATTTGATTATGTAACCTGACCAGTCACGAAGGTGCTTTCCTGCCGAGGGTAGCCAGACAGCGGGATTGTCAGCGTCCTTCGGTTCTCCCAAGCGCCCGACCGGATGCATGCTTCATCAGTGCCGTGCGGACACGTGCCGTGTCCATTGCTTTGGAAATAGATTCGCTCAGCCGGGCGCGTCCGGTCTTCGAGGTCGACGGACCTTGATGGGACGGCATCGCATATAGCGAAGGGCGCTGTATATGGTTCATCACAAATGGTTGGGGTGTCGCTGGTTATCGGACACTTGTGTCCCGGTGCATTGAGCGCCTCTTGCTTAAGATAGCGTGCCGCGCGATCATCGCGATTTTTGGAGCTTGAGATGGTTCGCCGCTATTACGACCTGCCCTCCTTGACTGCGTTGGCGGTGTTCGAGGCATCCGCGAGGCACCTGTCGTTTAAACTTGCGGCTTCCGAGCTCAACGTCACGCCCGGCGCGGTTAGTCGGCAAATCAAAGCGATTGAGGAGGAAATCGGCGTTCCTCTGTTCGTACGGCTTGGGAGCGGTGTCATGCTCACCAGCGCCGGGGAAGATGTTTATGCTGTCCTGGCAAGTGGCTTTTCGAAAGCCTCCGAGGTTGTCAGAACCGTCAAGCGCGGCGATCGCTCCAAGAATGTTACCGTTGCCTGCTCGGATGCATTTGCATCGATGTGGTTGATACCTCGCATGCCTGGTTTTTGGACTCGCTATCCTGACATTGCGGTCGATCATCTCATCTCAGACAATTCGCGAGATTATCGGCGCGCAGAAGTGGAATTGCGTATCCGCTATGGCTCCGGTTTCTGGCCCGATGAAAGCACCGAATTGCTTTTCAACGATCTCATTTATCCTGTCTGTGGCGCTGGGTTTGCCCAAGTCCACCGCGATGCCACGGCAGAGTCACTGCCCGAACTTCCACTCCTGCATGTCAACTGGGTCGATCCTGAATGGCCTGACTGGGACGAAGTACTGCGCCGCGCTGGCGTTCCCCATGGAGCTCCCCGTGGCCGCAGGTTTGGCAAATTCTTTGTGACTTTGCAGGCTGCTCAGGCTGATCAGGGTGTTGCCGTCGGTTGGCATAGGCTGGTGCGACAGTTGGTAAAAGAGGGCAAGCTGGTCAGGATTACAGATCTTGAGATACCTGCTCCTGGAGGATATTACCTCACTTGGAACGATAACCGAACGTTGTCGCCTGCAGCCGAGCTCTTCCGGACCTGGCTGACAGAGATCTCCGCGGAAGAACGAGCTATTTGATTGCTACAACTCGCGTCCAGCGCGCCTATGCATCGCCCAGAGTTTCAGCGGCACTCCGATCGACATGATCGGCTCCGGATAGAGCCGAACCGGAGCTGGCTCGTTCAACGCGTCCGCAACCATCGGTTCATTGCTCTTAGCTGCAAGGTCGGCGGCTAGCATGCCATAGAGCGTGCCCTGCACCGTTCCCAGGCCGTTGCAGCAGCCGGCCACGAACACCCGCTCTTCAACTTCGCCAAATGCCGGCGCGGAGTTGAGGGAAAGGCACAGATGGCCCCCCCAACGAAATTCCATGGGTATCTCACTGAGCATCGGGTAGCGCGCTTGGAACGACCGATCGTGCGAAGCGCCGATCCGGCGGATCTGCTTGTCACTGGTAGACATATCCGGATTATAAGTGAAGGTGTTTCGCACGACGATGCGGTCGTCAATCCTGCGGAGGGTTGACCCCATGGGGTCGGCCGGGATCAAGCCCCACTGCGGGGCGCCGCCTAGGACAGCCTGCTCGCTCTTGGAGAGCGACCTTGTCATGCTGGCGTAGGTGAACACATGTAGCAGGCGTTTCTTGAAGAAGCCGAAACTTTCGAGATGGCCATTGACCGTGAGTATCAGCCGTGGCGCCGAAATCTCGCCTTCGGCCGTTTTCACCGTGTGCAGTTTGCCGGTGGTCACAGATGTGACCGGTGAATTCTCGAACAGCTGCACGCGGCTGGATAAACCTTCAGCAAGTCCGCGAATGAACCCCGCTGGCTGGGCCATCACCGTGCCCGGCGTGAAAGTGCCGCCGATGAAAAAGTCGGTTCCAGTGATTTGCTTCAGCTGCGGCCCGTCGAGCCGCTCGAACGGTTCGGCCAGGCCGGTCAGGTGGTTTTCAAAGTCGCGCAGGACGGCGAGACCATGTTCGGTCGCAGCTCCATGGAACTTGCCGGCCCGAAGAAAGAAGCGCTGCAATCCGTATTCGTCCGCCGCCGAGGCCGAGAATTCAATCGCGGCGCGGTTCATGCGGATGCGCTTGCGGTCGTGATCCTGGCTTCCGCCATAGTTCTCGCCGCCAAGTTCGTGCGGCAGGTCAATCATGAAGCCCGAGTTGCGCCCGGCAGCACCCCAGCCGACTCGCTGAGCGTCGACCAACACTATGCGCTCGTTCGGCACCAGTTGTGAGAGGCGCCGCGCGGCCGCCAATCCAGCAAAGCCAGCTCCTACAATGAGCCAGTCCGCTTTGTGACGGCCGCGCAGCACCTCCGGCGCCTTGGGAGGCGGAAGGATTCCATACCAGCCCGGCATGGATGTATCAGCAGGCGTGCGGACAGCCTCATGGTCGCTCATCGGTGCAACCAGGGCTAGTCTACCGAACGCGAGACCTTCGGATCGGAAATGTCCGCCCAGATGGTCTTGAGTTCGGTATACTGATCGTGGGCATGCAATGACTTGTCGCGCCCGCCAAAGCCTGAAAGCTTGAAGCCACCGAAGGGAGTCGTGACGTCTCCCTCGCCGTAGCAATTAATGGTGACCGTGCCGGCACGGAGGTCACGCGCGATGCGATGTGCCTTGCCGATATTGGCGGTGAAGATCGAGGCCGCGAGCCCATATTGCGTGTCGTTAGCGACCCGAAGCGACTCGTCGGCGCTCGCAACCTTGATGACCGAGAGCACCGGTCCGAAGATCTCTTCGCGCGCAATCGTCATTTCCGGCGTGACATCGTCGAATATGGTCGGCTCGATGAAATAGCCCTTGCCGTGCTTGTGGGCATTGCCGCCCGCCACGATCTTAGCGCCTTCCGCCCGCCCCTTCTTGATGTAGCCCATGATGCGGTCGAATTGTTCCTTCGATACGATAGCGCCTAGGCGATTGCCCGGGTCCAGCGGCTCGCCCAAGGGCCATTCCGTCAGCTTGTGAATAACCGTTTCGACAAGGCGGTCCTTGATCTTTTCATGAACGATCAGGCGCGAGTTGGACGAGCAATTCTCGCCCATGTTCCAGAAGACAGCTTGGGCGACATGCTGCGCGACAACGTCGAGATTCTCGGCATCGTCCAATACAATGCACGGGTTCTTGCCTCCGCATTCGAGCACGATGCGCTTGAGGTTGGACTTGGCGGAATATTCAAGGAATTTCCGGCCGACGTCAGTTGACCCCGTAAAGGCGACCATATCAATATCGGGATGCATGCCGAGAGCCTTGCCGGTTACCTCGCCCGGACCCGTGACAATCTGCAGGACGCCCGGCGGCAAGCCGGCCTCATGCGCTAGCTCGGCAATCCGCAACGTCGACATGTTGGTCTGCTCGGCAGGCTTCACGATCACCGAGTTACCGGTCGCGAGCGCCGGCCCAATCTTCCAAGCCAGCATCAGGATCGGAAAATTCCAGGGCAGCACGCAAGCGACCACGCCAAGCGGCTGGCGCACGATCATCGATACGACGTCGTCGCCCGAGGGCGACGTCTGGCCGTAGAGCTTGTCCGTGGCTTCTGCGTGCCATTCCAGGCAATGCAGCGCCTCGGGAATGTCAATGGTTTCGACGTCGTAGATGGGCTTGCCGCTCTCGATCGTCTCAAGCACGGCAAGCTCATGGGAGTTGCGCTTCATCAGCTTGACGAGGCGGCGCAGGACCCGCTTGCGCTCGCTCGGATGAGCCCGCGACCATACACCCGATTCAAACGCCAGCCGCGCCTTCTCGACAGCGAGGTCGACGTCCGCCTGGCCGCAGGAAGCGATCCTGGCGATGACCTGTCCTGTCGCGGGATTGATGGTCTCGAATGTGTCGCCCGATTGTGACGCCCGCGCCTTGCCGTCGATCATCGCGTTGGTTGGCAGTGGCAGGCTGTCCGCCAGGTTCTGGTACTCATCACGCGTTAATAGCGATGACATTCTCGGAAGCCCTCTTTTGCGATTTTGCAGTAATTGACGCGATGCCTACCTTAAGCGTGCGGATCGTCGTCTCGAGTTCGCGCTTCTGATCGTCGTCGAGCGCTCGCATCGGCCGACGCACTGGCCCGGCCGGTAATCCAGCCAATTCGCACCCGAACTTGATGCTCTGGACGAATTTGCCACCCTGTTCGAGAAGCCTCATCAGAGGCAGCAGCGCCGACATGATCTTGCGGCCCTTGGCGAAATCCTTCTCGATGACGCACGCTTCATAGAGCGCAAGATGCTCCGCCGGCAGGCAGTTGCCGGCGCCACAGACCCAGCCCTTGGCGCCCCAGGCGAAAAACTCGAGCGCCTGGTCATCCATGCCGCAGAACAGGTCGATATACGGATAGTCACGCGCCAGGGCGTGCAACTGGTTCATGCTGCCGCTCGACTCCTTGATAGCGCAGAAATTGGTGCTGCGGCCGACCCGATCCAGGAACTCTAGGTCCATCATCGTGCCGGTGCGGGCGGGATAGTTGTAGAGCATCACCGGCAGGTTGGCAGCCTTGTCGATTGCCAGAGCATGATTGGCGAGTTCGAGCTGAGTAGGCACAGCGTAGTACGGTGATCCGATCAGGATGCCGTCATATTTGAGGTCCTTGGCGACCAGCGCATAGTCGATACAATCCTCCGTCCGGATTGCGCCCACACCGGCAATCAGTGGAACCGCGCCCTTCGCCATGGTTTTGGCAAGCTTCAGCAGGCCGACACGTTCATCTCGCGATTGGGCGTAGTATTCGCCAGTCGTGCCGCCGACGATGATGCCGTGCACACCCGAGGCGACCAAATACTCGACCATGACGCAGAAGCCGTCGCGATCGATCGACCCGTCCGCATGGAAGGGCGTGGTGACGGGCGGAATAATGCCTTTGAACGACATCTGCCTGGCTCCAATTTGGGTTCAGGCTCGTGGTTATACGCAAGGATGGCGCGAGCAGCAGTCGAAATAAAATCACTCGACAAGCTACTTTTTTGCGCAAGCCCGTCCCAAAGCCGGCAGAGAGGGTGCCATGGAGGTTCACGAATGAGGAGCTCGATTTCGAGTTTTTGAGGCCTTGGTTGTCTGCGTTTTTCCATGTGCTCATTGGGCTTATCGGTTAGTTGGTACGGCGCACTTGGTTGAAGGCCCTGCCGGCCCGATCGGAGCGCTGTGGACAAGATCGGTGCCGTCAACCGCACTTGGCGTCTTTCCAGATCGGAAATTTGTGTCGGTCCAATTTCCGACACTGCTATTACTAAAACACGGTCCCACGCCGGGCCATGCCATCTGCAGCCAAGATGCAGCCTTTGGCAGTAAGATACAGCTCCCCGCAGAAGGAGGCACTTTGACGTTGAATTGGCAAATTGAACCCCTCAGCGTGGTTCCCCGGCTGGCGATGTCTTAGAGCAGTTCCATTGCGACAAACTCAGGTGTGAAGGGCAAACCTCGCTGAGAGTTAAGGAATCAAGCTGGGTCGCGGTTCGGGTCGAGGGAGTGTAGCGCGACGGGATCCCGACATTGCGGCACACACCAGTTCTGTTTTCCTTGAAGTGGGAGGAAAGCCCATATTCGCGACGTCAGACGCGTGGCGATCCTTGCGCAGATAGAAGGATCGATTGCATACCTCGACACGCTCGCCCCGCAAACTGACGAGCACGTACAGTCCCGTATACGGGCCACCTTGGAACTCGCGCAGGAGCCAGTCATACCCGAACCCGACTTGGATGGAGTAGCCTCCGCCTCATAACATTTGTTCTGGCCATACATAACTTTTCGTTCGGTTGTTTTGTGACAACTGTCTCGCTAGCATCACCGCATGATCCGCAGGTGAGGTAGACAACGAAGGACAGTCGCCGGAATGCGCAGCGAACCGGTGAATTTTTCGGACGGCTCAGTCGTCGAGATACATAGCTGACGCTGACGGCGGAATGACCTGCGATACGCGTATTAAATTGGCGCAAGCTCGTCTTGCTGGAGACCGCGGACGGGGCAGTTTGAGGTCGCTGACGGCCGGGACCAGGCATTTTGCCGAGGTTGAAAGTTCTCCGGCAACCGGTCGCCAGCTACCCCTGACGGCGAGTTCCGCAAACCGCAGGCTTCCCGACCTAGCTGGACCGATTTTCAAGCGATGTGAAAGGTCAAGATGTCCCACCCGTCGAGCTACGAAATTCCGATCACTGCAACCTTCACTGCCTATGACTGCCACTGTGAAGGCGACGTTGAGAAGGTTGTGGTTTCTGGGCTACCTGAATTACCCAAGGGCACTGCATTCGAAAAAATGAAGTTTTTCCGGCAGCACCACGACCACATCCGGCTATTCTTCCTGCGCGAGCCTCGGGGCAGCATGATCCAATCGGTTAACTTCATCGTGCCTTCGGAAAATCCCGAAGCAGTAGCTGCATACATTATTGCCGAGGCAGAAGAATATCCGGAGATGTCGGGCGGCAATACAATCAGTGTCGCGACCACAATGCTGAAGACTGGCATGATACCCATCACAGGCCCGATTACCCGGTTCAAGCTTGAAGCGCCTGCGGGGCTAATCGGAATCGAGTGCGATACCGCAGATGGAAAGGTCGGGCCGGTCAGGTTCATTAATCAACCGGCTTTCGCTTACTGCCTGAACAAGGCAATCCAATTGCCTGGCTTCGGCGAATTGGTCGTGGATGTAGGCTATGGGGGCATGACCTACGCCATTGTGGATGCACAGCAGTTTGGTTTCGACTTGGTTGCCTCAGAGGGGCGCAGGCTTTGCGACCTCGGACAGGAAATCAAGGCGGCGGCGGCGGCGCAGATAGCGGTGTCCCACCCGCTAAACCATGAGCTGCCGGGCATTACACAAACGATGTTCGTAACCCCGATTAAGCGCTCAAAGCAGGGTATAGAATCGAAGAACACCGTCGTCGTTTCACCGGGGCGTATAGATCGTTGTCCTTGCGGCACGGGCACCTCTGCACGCCTTGCTGTGCTGCACGCCAAGGGCGAGATTGAAGAGCGCGAGCAGTTCACACACAAGTCGCTGATCGATTCTACGTTCACTGCAGAAATCGTCGCAACCACTACAGTAGGCCCTTACAGCGCTGTCGTTCCGTCAGTCAGCGGCCGTACGTGGATCACATCAAAATGCTCCTACATTTTGGAGGAAGACGATCCCTACCCTACGGGTTATGCCATTTCGGACACTTGGCCAGAAATGAAGCTTTCAGTCCGTGCAGGTGCGCATTAGCACATGAGGATGAGCGCAAAAGATGAAGGCTGGCCAGTAAAACATCTAAACTTCGGGGCGGTGTGCGTAGTGACGCCTTGCCTATGGCAAGACCCTAGTCTCAAGCGTACGATCGTTACGGCAAGTTGGCAGGAAGTCCGAAACAGCCGGGAGCAATTCAAGATGCCACAAATCCCCATCACCTCACAAGAGGACTTACGCGGAGCTTATCTCAGACAGGCTATTCCTGCAGCAATGATATCATTTGTTATATGCGCCACCCTATTCCTCCTTCTTATAACATTTAAGATCGGCGTCATTCTGTGAACGTTCATCGCAATTAGCAATTAGCTTGCGCACGGCGGAGATCTCGCAGTTGCAAGGCGATCCGCGCGCTGCGGTACGACGAGTCCTCGGTACGCCTCGCCAACCTAGACTAGCACCGGGAGCCTTCCATCCCATCGATTTTGAACACTCTTGTTCTGATCCCTGCTTGCGGCAGAGTCCCCGTCCTCGCACCAGCCGCCTGCTCCTCCAGCATCCCGATCTGGAGGAAGGTCAGGGTCTCAGGTCACGAAAAATCAAAAATAACTGGCGACCGGCTCGCCAATAACATCCATACGAGGAGTGATTCCGAGCCCTGGCAGATCGGGAGCAGTAATAAACCCCTCCCGCACATCAAAGGGTCCATCAGCGGTCTTCAGACCAAGGAAATCTCGAGTGCCGAGCACGCAGCGCAGGTTCTTTTGCGGTATTGTTTGGCCAAGGTGCACAATAGCCGCAATGGCTATGTCAGATGCGGTCGTTTCTTGCACGCTAATGGTATATCCGGCCGCGATGCAAATGTCCCTATGACGGCGCCCCTTCGTAAGGCCACCATTCTTCGAGATTTTGAGACCGATACCCTCCGCAACGTCATCAGCGATAAGCTGAATGATGTTGGGGTCGTCCACCGCTAGCTCATCAAAAAAGATTGGTACGTTTGAACGTCTTCGCAACGAAACGCACTCCCGCCATGTCGCACATGGAGCTTCCAACACGAAATCAAGACCGGTTGGAAGCAGTCGAAGCATGCGAAGCGCGGACTCAACAGTCATGCCTCCGTTAGCATCGACAATAAAAAATTCGCCAGGCTGCTTATCAGCCAACGAAGCCTCAATGCGAGCAGCGTCTAGCGCTGGATCGTCGCCGATTTTAACAGAATGTCCGCGATATCCTTTTGCGCGGTAATCGGCGACTCGCTGGCGCATTTCCTCGGGACTACCTACTCCCACTGACGAAATAACGGGCAATGCGAAATTGGTGCGTCCCCCAAGCAGGTCGCAAACGGGCAATCCAACGGATTTTCCAAAGATATCCCAGCAAGCGACGTCGAGCGGTGTCTTGGCGTGAGAATGCCCTAAAAGCGAGACGTCCATGATCTCATTGACTCGATCGAGCCTTCGAGGGTCAAAACCAATGAGGTTGGGAGCAATTTCCTCAATGCCGGCACGCACGCCTAAGGCGTGCGCAGCAATGTAGTTCGGACCGAATGGTGTGCTTTCACCCCAACCTTCAATGCCATCATCCGTGGTGACCCTCACCAGCGTAGTGTCGAAGCTGCTATATTCTCTACCGCCGGACAGCGTGTAGACGCCGCCTACATACGGCATATCTATCTTGAAAACATCGATGCGCTTGATTTTGAGCTTTGTCACTGGATGATCCTTCACTCAGGAATTGTAAGAACTAGCTTGCCGCTAAGAGTTTTCGATAGGAAATCTTGTTGTGCGGTAACTATATCTTTTAACGCATAAGCCTTGGCGACTAGCGGACGTATCTCGCCATGTTCGATGTAAGATACGATCTTTCTTATCACGAACTAATCTTGGAAAGTGCAACCGAAAAAAGTCAGATCCTTGAGGTAAAGAGTTCGCACATCGAGTTCGACGATAGGGCCAGCAATTGCACCTGCCACGGCGTATCTGCCTCCCGGTTTCAGTACGTCGAGCAGTTCTCTAAAGTCTGGGCCAGCGGTTACATCGAGAACAACGTCAACGCAATTCCGCCCGAGAGCATCCACGATACTCTCACCGCGCGGATGCACCCTATTTGCCCCAAATTGTAGCATTAGCTCGGACTTAGCTGAGGACGCAACCGCAGTGATTGAAGCACCACGACGCTTCGCAAGCTGGATTGCAGCCGAACCGACTCCACCAGACGCTCCGGTTATGAGTATGTGGTCACCCGCTTGGACGTGCGCCCTGTGCAACATATTCTCGGCCGTGGAGTATGCGCACGGGGTTGATGCTAATTCGATGTCCGACCAATCGCACTCGACTCGATAAGTCTCACGCGAGGGCGCTTTGGTGTACTGGGCGAAAGCGCCGTCTACTTCCGAGCCAAAAGTCCAAATCTCCCAGGGGCGATAGTCAACGTAGGACTGAAATACGTTTCGGACAATAACGCGTTCGCCAATCCTTCGCGAGTCCACCCCCTCGCCGACGTCTACGATGTAGCCGCAACAATCTCCACCTTGAATTCGCGGGAACGATATGGGCGTGCCAGACCAGCTTGCGTCCGTGTCTTTAACCTTTACAAATCCAGTAGTTCCACCTTTTCCCGTTCCACTTTTCACTGATTTTGAATACCAGCCGATACGGGTGTTGCTGTCAGTGTTATTTACGCCCGCGGCGGCAACGCGGATCAAAACCTCCCCAACTCCTGGGGTAGGCACGGGAATGTCATTCCGATACTCAAGTTTGTCGAAGCCGCCGTGTCCGGTGAGCAATACTCCGGTCATTACCTTAGGGACTGCGGCAGCACTGGGCAAAGATCTTGTTTGGATTCGAGGCATCGTGCATGTCCTGTATTCATCGTCGTTATAAGTGCGGCTACTGCCAGCTACCGTTCCCGGTGTTGTATGGCGAAGTGCCAATGTTGATGATGCCAAGAGGGCAAAATGCTCGCTGGCGGGGAAACATTATCTCCTTCAGGATACGCTACTCGCCTGTTACTTGGCGGCCCTCCCACATGGTAAAGCTAGCGCGGCGGCAAACGCCGAAACAACCGTATAAAAAGTCATGCCCTGCCAGACGAAATGTTATCGGAGGAACGCCATGCCAGTGTCTAATCGCGCCGGCCAAACGCTGGCGCATGAGCCCCGGTGCAATTGAAAGCTTGTCGCTACGCCGAGATTCCCTTGGGGGGAGCGGGTATTTTTTCACCGCGAAAGGCAAAGATGTCGGGCTTTGGGGCGCGAAGTAGGCTCATGCGCCCCCGCCGCATCCGACGTAGAACAGATTTTTCCTCGAGTGGGTTGCGGCTTGGAACGATCTGCCCAGACATCGGAATGTAGCCAGCCTCGCGCAGCATACGGTCGAAACGTGGCACGGTCTTGCGATTGGTCTCGCCATCCCGGCCTTCGGCCACAAGTCTCACATCTCCATCGGTGGCCGCTTCCGGCTGATACGACGCTGGAAAGCAACGGCTGCCACGCGCATGACCGGGCCAGGCTGCGCGAGGGGCGTATGGACCGCAGCAACACGGACTCCAGCGTCTGGGCCGACACCGCGTATCCGATCTGCCGCGAACGAGACCCACATGGCGCGCCACGGCTTTGTCTCGAAGGTCCACCAAAAGAAGCCGCGGCACTGCGACATGCCTGCCCCGACGCGGCGCGGCAATGCCAGCAAGTCCGTTATCCGCTCCCGCCTCGAGTATGTGTTCTCATATCAGATAATCAAGCGCGCCGAGATGAAGATCGGCATGGCCAATCTCGTCTACACCATCCGGCGCCTCATCCAAGCGTCAAAACTCAGTTCTTCGATCCTTCTGTCTCCTGCCCGTGCCGGACGAGTTCATCCACGACAACGCGAACTGTCCCATCAGCGATGCCTGGCCGGGGACGGTCAGCAAAGTTCCTCGACTTAGATCCCCTGAGGATGAATAGCGTCCGGCGCTCTGTCAGCGTGAGGCTTCACAGCCCGGGTGCGCCGGGCTGCAAATGTTACTTAGCCGCGGCCTTTGCTTCGGTAATCCAGCCATCCCATTGAGCGCGGTGATTTTTCCGCCACTCTTCCGCACTCTTACGAATGTCTTCTTCACTTCCGTGCCCTTGGTATATCAGCAGGCTTTGAGCGCTGATGTCTTCTTGCGGGATTTTGAGCAGCTCGAACCACTTCCGCGCTGCTGGATTTTTATCCAAGAAGGCGGTATTTGCGAGCACGCGCTCAGTGAAAAAAGTAAATCCGAGATTACCAATTCCAGGAACAATCGTCTCTGCGCCTTGCAGTTCTTTGGGAAGAGCGGTAAAATCGACGGTCAGCCAAACCACGTTCTTGCCCGGAGTAAGAATTGTAGTTAACCACATTGGGCTCCAAGAATAGTATAGAGTGGGCGTACCGGCTTTGATTCGCTGGATTGCGTCGGCGATGATCGCTTCGTAACTACCCTGAAGGTGTTGAACGGTATCGCGAAGGCCATAAACATCTAGATGATTCTCAATAACTCTCTCGCATCCCCAACCGGTTTGGCATCCATAGAGCTCGGCTTTGCCGTCTCCGTCGTTGTCAAACAGCTTTGCGATTTTAGGATCCTTAAGCTGATTGATGGTCTTAATGTTGTAAGCGTCGGCCGTCTTCTTGTCGATCAAGTAGCCTTGAAGGAATTTTTCGACCAATGTCCCGACTGGCTGAAGCTTGGATTTCCCTCCGGCCTTCTCCCAAAAAGCTGTATGAAGGGGATCGTCATATGTAGCGTAAAATGTCGCATCCCCATTTGCGACAGAGATTATGGCCGTCTGCAACTGCATGGAGGCAGATTTTTTTACGTCATACCCAAGATCCTCCAGCCCCATGCTGACGAGATCTCTTTCAAACCACTCGTTGGGGTAGTTCTGATCGGAGGGTTGGACTGAAATCCCGGCTCCTGGAAGTTTCTCTGCCGATCCAGCGGTACCAGTGATGGTGCACGCTAGCATAAGCGCCCCAAAGGACATTGCTATTGCTTCTACACGCATAGTTCGTCTCCCATTGCTTTCGGTAGATGTATTGTTGCCCTACCTAATTGTCATTGAAGTAACCGACCAGGCTAGGGGTGGCTTCACTGACCCTTTCAGCGCCTTCAGGACGGTTCGAGAGCCATCGCTTTGACTGGCCTAAAAACGCTAGCGGCGGGGGGAGCTACAAATCAACTGTATAAAAAGTCATGCACCGCACGAGTAAATGTTATCAGGCGGGCGATACGCTTGGGTGGCGGGCGATATCTGACGCGTCCTGACTTTTTGCTTTCCGGCGCTAGCGTTTCCGGATTGAGAACCGTGTGATCAGTCAGTTGAGGAGATCTGGACATGGTCTCGCCCGATTACGGTAACGGGGATCGCCGGCTGATGTTTTCGGCCGGTTAGTGAGCTTTCCAGCAGAGGGGCTTACCAAGGTGCGTGGAGGCGGCAAGCCCGCGATAGTAGTTTGACGAGACACCTGGCCCGACGTTGTTAGTCGTCTGAGTTCGGCACTATGATCCGATCATGCCCGACATTGAGACCGGCGATCTGGAGTTTGACGTCGTATTGATCTGACCAGAACCACGGCCGTGCCTCTTATGGGCGAGATGCACCGAGCATGTTCTCCGCAACGACTTCGCCATGATCTATCGCGTGTCCAACATTCTCCAGTCTGATAAGGTCTTTCCTAAGTGGAAAGGAAGCGCATTCTCCTGTCGCCCATATGCTTGGGTCGGAGGTGCGGGCAAAGGCGTTTGTCACAATTCCATTGTAGATGAGAACACCCGCATCAGAACCAAGCTGCGTTCTTGGCGTAATACCGATGCCCACGATCGCGAAATCGACCTCAAGCTGACTCCCGTCGGATAGCCGCGCGCCGGAAACGCGCCTCTCACCACAGGCGGTCGAGACCAATGCTTTCTCTGATCGTGACCCGTGCACGGTATGCAGGTCGCGGAAGAAGTCGGACGTCGCGGGGGCAGCGACCCGCTGCAGGATACGAGGCGCCATTTTCGATCAGGGTAACCTTGGCCCTAATTTTGCGCCGACGGCGGCCGCTTCCAGACCGATATAGCCGCCCCCGGGATGAGCAATTTGCGGCCGGCGCGGAATTCCACCGCCATCGCGTCCACATCTCCATCCAATTCGCCACCGACCGCTGCGGGCAGCCCCCGAGGGCTGGACCCTGTCGCCAGGACGAGTTGGTCATATAGAACGCTCTCTTCGCCCAACTTTACTTTTTTACTTTTTTGGTCAACCAATCGATTGCTGTGACGGGCGCGCCGAGCTTCAGGTCGATGTCGCTATCTTTCCAGAACGACGTGGCTCGGAGAAAAAGGCGTTCGAGATTGGTGTCGCCGAGCAGATATCCCTTGGGACAAGGGAGGGCGCTGATAGGGCGCGACAGGTTCGTCGCCGAGCATCGTAATCGCACCCGAAAGCCGAGGCGCCCGTGCCCTCGCGCAACAGAGGTTCCGGCTTGGCCTGCGCCTATTATCACGATGCCTGACATTTATTCTCCACCTGTCGTTGAGATGGGCCAACCGATCCTGGTTGAGGCGAAGCCGAACGCGCGCTGGTCGCTGGACTTCGTCCATGACCAGTTCGCCTGCGGGCGGCGGTTCCGGGTGCTGA